>CAZAMK010000075.1:0-6247 GCA_964486345.1 uncultured bacterium | reverse complement strand
GATGGCGCGGACGCTCCCGTCCACAAATGCCGCGTTGGCAAGTCCGTTGTGCCTGAAGTGTACTGTAGGCCCATAATAATAGATATCTCCAGGGGCTTTAAGGTAGTTATTTGCAATAATTTCATTGTACCATATTGCGCTGTCGGCAAGCAGTACTGTATTTGAAGGATTGGTTACCCTTGATATTTTTGTCGGTGGGTCAGATTGTCCGACCCATACTGAATAACCTCCTCCTATATAAGTAGCATTATACGCATAACCGGTAAATGGCCTGTCGTAGGATTTTACAATTTTATTTCTTGAGGGGCATTCAAATATACCTTTAGTTACATACTTTCCTATGATACCCGGCTCCCAATGGAGATAATCAGTAGTTTGGAAGTCCCAACCGGTTTCTGCTGTATATGTCATATAATAACTCGGCGGGAAATACTCTTCGTTGTCATTAACGTACATCATAAAAGCGAGTGTCAACTGGCGCAGGTTGTTCATGCATACCGCTCCCCTTGATTTCTCACGCGCTTTGCTAAGAGCGGGAAGCAGCATCGCCGCCAGAATCGCGATTATCGCGATTACCACCAGCAGCTCAATCAACGTAAACCCTTTGCGTGAAACGTGAGATGTGAAACGTGAAACGACGCTTTTTGTCATTGCGAGCGTTTTGTGCGCGGCAATCTCCGTTTCAATTCTCACTCCTGACTCCTGACTTCTCTTTGGATAATAAAAAAGCCCGCCACAGAATTATGGCGGGCTGCACCCTGTTTCACTTTGCCCGAAACAAAAAAACCCTTCTCCCGTTATCCCGCGGGAAAGAGTTTGTCGGCCATACTCAGAGCAGGTCTTCTGACTGGAGCATCCAGCTTCCCCTTTCTTCATATAGCTTTGTTGGCTTCGTCGTCGGCTTCCTCGGCGTATTATTTCATACGCCTCGTTGCCTCCTCTTTGCCGCCTTGCTATATTTTGAAAGATGAAGCATACCTACTTTTCCGTCTTCCCTTCCGCTTACCGGAAAGTGACTTAATGGAATTTCGTATGCCCCGACAGCGCCGGGAGCGTGGTCTTATGACACTTCCCTTTTAAGCCTTTGCAGGCGCTCTGAAAAATAATCTCCAAATTTTGTATATTATACCTTCCGCAAAAAAATTGTCAACCGTCCGTCTCTTACTTGTTTTTTGATGCTGAAATATTCTTAAGAGATTTTACATCTGCTTTGTCTTCCAATCGTCCTGTAGCCTCCTTGTTTTTTATGAGTTTTGTAATATTTCTCTGTAATCTTCGTTTAACATAATCTGAACCTTTGATAGACCAAAGTTCTTCTGTCAGAGGCCACATGAAAGACACGCATTTGGAAGGGGAGGCACTTGTAAAAGAATCATCCTCTTTGGACATTTTTTTCAGCCGTGTTTGAGTTCTCATAACTTTCATTGCACATATATTATAGCATAATCCGGCAGGGATAAGAAGGTTAAAAAGTCAATTATACTCGTCGTGGTGGTGCTTGATTATTTTCCCTTCGGCCATGAAAACCACGTCCTCGCAGAAGTTGGTTGAAAGGTCGGCGACCCTTTCCAGAGAACGGGCGATTCTCATAAGTTGCAATGCCCTCTCAATGGTTGCGGAATCGGAAATCATATAGGTTATAAGTTCGCGTGCGACCTGGTCGCGCAGGTCGTCAACGAGATTATCCCTTGCACAAATCTCTCTGGCAAGAACTGCATCGTTGTTTATAAAGGAGGTTATGCTGTCTTTCAGCATACCCATGCTTATGTCTGCCATGCGCGGTATGTCTATGAGTTTTTTCACCGCAGGCCTTTTTATAAGGAAGAGTGCGCTTTCCGCCACATTTACCGCCTCGTCGCCAATCCTTTCAAGGTCGTTGTTTATCTTCATTATCATCAGCACGGTGCGAAGGTTTTTCGCTTTTGGTTCGTACTTTGCGATAATCTCAATACAGGTTTCATCCAGCTCTATTTCAAGGCTGTTCGCTTTTGTCTCGGATTCCGTAATAATCTTTTTCAGAATATTTTCATCTTTTTCAAGAAGTCCTGTGATGCTTTCTTCTATCATCTTTGCCGCAAAGGAAGCGTAGCTTATAATATTTTCCTTCAGCTTATTGATTTCCTGTTCTATCATTTTACATTCTCCCCCTCACCCTGACCCTCTTCCCCCTGTGGAGAGGGGAAAGAAGAGAAGGTGTAATTTCTTTTCAGCCGAATTTGCCCGACAGGTATTCTTCCGTCTTCGGATTTTCCGGCACGGTGAAAAGTTTTTCCGTCGTTCCGTATTCAACAAGTTCCCCGAGGTACAGGAACGCCGTGTAGTCGGATACCCGCGCCGCCTGCTGCATGTTATGCGTAACGATGACAATCGTATAGTTTTTCTTGAGTTCCGTTAGGAGCTCCTCTATTTTTTTTGTTGATATGGGGTCTAAACTTGCGCATGGTTCGTCAAAAAGAATAACTTCCGGTTTTACAGCCAGACACCGCGCTATGCACAGCCTCTGCTGCTGTCCGCCGGAGAGCATTAGAGCGCTGTCGCTTAGCCTGTTTTTTATCTCTTCCCAGAGGGCTGAATTTTTCAGGGATTCAATTACACGCTCTTCAATGTACGTTTTATTTTTCACGTTATTCACTTCCAGTCCGTAACTGATGTTTCTGAATATACTTTTCGGGAAAGGGTTTGGTTTCTGGAATACCATGCCTACTTTTCTCCTCAGTTCAACGACGTCTGTCTTAGGCGATAAAATATCTTCGCCGTCAATGTATATGCATCCTTCTACTCTCGTATTTAAAGTAAGGTCATTCATCCTGTTTAAAAGCCTTATGAAGGTCGATTTGCCGCAGCCTGACGGTCCTATGATGGCGGTAACCTTGTTTTTGTAAATATCCATACTGATGTTTTTCAAAGCCTGAATTTTGCCGTAGAAGAAATTTAAGTCGGATACTCTTATTTGTACATCTTTATCATCCATAGTGAACTCTCCTCTGCTTCTGCCTGAAGTATATTGCGACTGCCGAGACTAACAATACAAGGAACATCAGTATTAATGCGCATCCGTAGGCAATCTGTGTCTGTTTTTCGGGGGATGTCCCTTCCGTCATCAGTCCGTAGATATGATAGGGCAGGGCCATTACTTCGGAAAGAACGGAATTCGGATAGCCTCGCACATAGAAAACCGCGGCCGTGAATAAAATGGGGGCTGTCTCTCCCGCCGCCCTTCCTATGCTCAGGATGACACCTGTAAGTATGCCGGGCAGTGAAGCCGGAAGTACAATTTTCCTTATGGTTTGCCACTTTGTCGCTCCGAGAGCCAGAGATGCTTCCCTTGATGACTGAGGTATAGCCGTCAGAGCCTCCTGCGAAGCGGATATTATACCGGGCAGTATAAGGATGCCAAGGGTTAAACTTCCTGAGAGTATTGAAACTCCTAATCCGAAAAACTTCACGAATACCGCAAGGCCGAAAAGACCGAAAACAACGGAAGGAACTCCCGCGAGGTTATTTATACTCACACGCAGAATATTTACGATAATATTTTTTGGGGTGTATTCCGTCAGATATATCGCACAGGCAAGACCGAGAGGCAGGGCGAAGAGTATCGCTCCGAGCGTTAAATAAAAGGTGCCTATTATCGCAGGGGCTACTCCGCCTTCAGTCATACCGTTGATAGGAGGTTTTGTCAGGAATTCCCACGAAATGGCGCGAATCCCTCTTACCGTTATGAAATAAAGAATTGTTCCCAGAACAAACAGTGTGATTATGATGCACACAAAGAGTATGAAAAAGCCTATCTTTTGGGATATTTTTGCTTTGTTCATCTTCCCAGCCCCAGTTTCAAGCGATACCGCCTGCTTATAAATTCGGCAAGTATATTGAAAAACAGTGTCGTGATAAACAATACAAGCCCTATTGCGAAGAGCGAATTATAGTGAAGCCCTCCGAAAACCGCCTCTCCCATTTCGGCCGCTATGGTGGATGTCATAGGCCTTACGGGTTGGAAAAATGATTTTGGGATAATTGCAGAGCCGCCTGTTACCATAAGAACCGTCATTGTTTCCCCGATGGCGCGGCTTATTCCGAGTATTACGGCGGTTGATATGCCTGAACCGGCTGAAGGTATCACAACCTTTACAAGTGTTTGCCAGCGGTTGGCGCCTACGGCAAGCGATGCTTCCTTGAAACTGTTCGGTACAAAGCCCAGCGCATCTTCGGCTAAACTTGCCACAGTAGGGGTTGCCATTATCCCAAGTATAAGGCTGCCTGTGAAGGCGGTAAGTCCGGTGGGCAGATTAAAGAGTTTTTGTATGAAAGGTGCAACAATTACCATTCCAAAAAAACCGTAAACTACCGAAGGAATGCTTGCAAGTATTTCTATAAGCGGCTTGAGTACCGCTCTTTGTTTTTCCCCCGCGATCTCGTTCATGTACAGGGCGCTTCCTATGCCCAAGGGGACGCATACCAGCAGAGCCCCCAGGGTTACGAATACAGATGCGGCTATGAGGGGAAAGGCGCCGAATTCCGGAGGGTCGTACGTCGGATACCATTCTCTGCCCAGCAGAAAACTTCTGAGTGAAACTTCTTTGAATAAAGGCATGCCCTGGGTTATGAGGGTAATGGTTATGCCGACAAGGAAAACAATTGAAGCAAAAGCCAGTATCGCGAACATCCACCTGTAAATCTCTTCTTTTATTTTCTGCATTTTTTTTCGCAGGCTTCCGCCACAAAGCGTTGGCGGATTATCGGAAGACCTGCGGCTACCTTTTATTTATCCACTCTTCTATCTTCTGTTTTATTGCGTTTCTCACCTTTCGTGTCTGCTCCAGTTTTTCTTCGTACGTGCCTTCAAATTTTGAAGGGTCGTCAAAACTCCAGTGCAGGGTTTCAATCGCAGACGGGAAAATGGGGCATTCTCCCGACTCCGATGCGTCGCACACGGCAATAACATAATGGTAGCGCCTGCCCTGCTTGTACAAGTCAAATGCGCCCTGCGTCTTTTTACCCGAGATGTCAATACCTTCCTCTTTCATTACTGCGACAGCAAGCGGATTGAGACCGCTCGGTTCCAGTCCCGCGCTTTCGGCTTCGTACCTGTCGCCGGCGATGCTGTTAAGGAACGCCTCGGCCATCTGGCTTCTTGCCGAATTGTGAGTGCACACAAAAAGTACTCTTTTTTTCATCATGGGCTCCTTTATTATACAACACCCGGGAGCGGGCGGGAAATTCCGCCCGCCCATGGCGTTTTTTACTTAAGTCCTACAAACCCGAGGTCTTCAACCAGTTTCTGTCCTTCTTTACCGCATACGAAGTCAATGTACTGTTTTACGGCGCCTTTCGGCTCGCCGTTTGTGTACATGAAAAGCGGCCTTGCATATATGTATGTTTTTGAAAGCACTGTTTCCTTTGAAGGCTTAACTCCGTCTATTGTAACTGCTTTAACGGAGCCGGAAAGATATCCAAGTCCCACATAGCCGATACCTGCCGGTGTTTGTGCCACTGTTGTTGCAACCGCCTGGTTTGATGCCTGCATGAGAGCGTCAGGCCTTACTTTTGCGTTTCCCAGCGCAAGTTCGTTGAATGCTTCAAATGTTCCCGAGGCGCTGTCCCTTGATACGACAACTATTTTTTGGTTTTGCCCGCCAAGTTGGGACCAGTTGCTGACTTTACCCGTGTAGATATCCTTTACCTGTTGTTTCGTCAGAGCGCTTATTCCGTTTGAGGGATTGACTATTACGGCAATGCCGTCCAGAGAAACCACGTTTGCTTTCGGATTTATACCTTTTCCCATAGCTGTCTGTATCTCTTTGGCTTTCATTGGCCTTGATGAGTCGGCTATGTTGCAGGTGCCGTCTATAAGAGATGCGACTCCTACCCCGGAGCCTCCGCCCCCAACCGTAATTTTGACGGACGGATACTTATTCATAAAGACCTCTGCGGTCTTCTGCGCTATGGGAAGCACAGTAGTTGAACCGGATATCTTTATTTCCTGCGCGCTTGCCGATAAGATTGTGTAAACGCCCTCCGCGGTCGTGTCAAGAAGGGGAGGGATCCTCCAACCGGTAAATGAGTTGCTCCCCCCTCCAAGACTGGAGGGTGTAAGGTAATATTTCTGTGCCATCGATGCGAGGGTGTAGCACTCGGAAATAATATGGTTTTTACGGCTCTCCATCGAGTTTGCATTGAACAGATTAATCCCGGTAATCACAGCAATACCGACGATGATCACGCCAAGCACTATGAGGAGAAGTTG
>CAZAMK010000074.1:0-6333 GCA_964486345.1 uncultured bacterium | reverse complement strand
ACAAGGGAAAGGGAAAAAAAGGGAAAGAGAGAGGAGAAAGAGAGATGAGGATTGCGGTGCTGTATGGCGGGGAGAGCCCGGAAAGAGCGGTGTCCCTTAAGTCTGGGAAGGCGGTGGCGGATGCGCTGAAGAAAAGGGGGCACAGGGTATTTCTGCTGGACCCGGCAAAGAAAAATTTCTTCAGGGAAATACTTAAAGTTAAGCCGGAATGTGCATTCATAGCACTGCACGGCGGGATGGGCGAAGGCGGAGTGATACAGGGATTTCTGGAGGTTCTGGGCATACCCTACACCGGCTCGGGCGTGCGCTCATCGGCTTTGTGCCTCAACAAAATTCTGACGAAAAAGGTGCTCATTCAGCATAAACTGCCGACACCGGCTTTCGTTGAGATGCGCAGGGGAGAGAAGGTATCGCTGACTTTCTCTCTGCCGGCGGTGGTCAAGCCTGCCAATTTAGGTTCAACAATCGGCATTAAAATAGTAAAAAACACAAAGGAACTGCTGGCGGCGGTAAAAGAGTCTTTTGAATTGGACGACGAAACTCTTATTGAGCGGTACATAAAAGGAACGGAGGTTACGGCGGGTATCCTCGGGAATGAGAGACCCTCCGCCCTGCCAGTGATTGAGATAGTGACGCCGACGGGTTTTTACGATTACAAGGCAAAGTACACAGCCGGCGGAAGCACGCACATCATACCCGCGCGGCTAAATAAAAAACTGCTGAAAAAGATAGAAGCCGTTGCGCTGGAGGCGTACAGAGTTTTAGGGTGCGCCGGATTTGCAAGGATGGAGATGATGGTGAAGGGCGGCGTGCCGTATATACTTGACGTGAACACGATACCCGGGCTGACAGGGACAAGCCTTCTGCCGGATGCGGCGAGGGCAAAAGGGATTTCTTTTGAGGCGCTGTGCGAAAAGATAGTGGAATTTGCGATGGAAAACCATGAGAAAGACAGACGAAAGAAAGCGTGAGGTCAAACAGCAGGCATGGACCAGAAGGAAGAAGAGGATAAGGATTGCGGTTTACTTTATGCTTGCCGCCGCCATTGTGCTGGGCGCATTTAATTTCAAGAGGATACTGACTTCTCTGTTCTGGGACATAGATACATTCAGAGTTAAGGAGGTGCACATAACTCCTTACAATGCGCGGGAGTTGATAACCGGACTTATGGAGATGCAGACCGGCGGAAATATGCTCTTCCTTGACGCCGACGGGTTGAGGGAACAGATATTGAGGATAAAGGAAATTGAGGACTGCAGGGTGAAGAAGGATTATCCGTCCACGATTGACATAGAGGTTACCCTGCGCAAGCCGTGGATTATGGTGGAATCCGGAGGCAGAAGTTTTTTCGTTGACCGCTCCGGCAAAATCCTCGCCGCGCCGGAAGATTCTTCAGGCCTCTTGTTGGTGTCGGGCGTGGCGCTCGGTAAAGAGGAGATTGAAGGGGCGGATGCGTGGAAACTGGATGTTTTGAAAGAAATTGAAAAGTGGTATAATTTCAGCAATCTGCAGAAATATTTCGGCGTTGAGAGCGTGAATATAGTAAAGCCGACGGAAATAGTTTTGAAGACTGCAGGGGATTCCCGCAGGATAACCGTCATAAAGGACTATCTGCAGGAAAAATTTGAGCAGTTGAGCGTAGTCCTGGAAGAGTGCGAAAAAAAAGGCGTGCGGTGGGAGTACATTGACCTGCGGTTTGAGAATCCGGTTGTGAAGTATGGAGCGGAGAAGGTGCCGGAAAGCGGCTTGCAATGAAAATCATGGTTGGGATTGCCGCAGCAAAAAACGCCTCGCAATGACAAAAAGCAAGATAAAAGGAACGGGAAATGGTGCTGAACGAAGAGATAATCACGGCAATTGACATAGGGACGGGAAAGATTTTCGGGCTGTCCGGCATAATGAAAGATTCCGGCCTTGAGGTGATAGCCACAGACGTGCGGATTTTACCCGAGGACATTGTAAAGAAAGGGCAGGTAGCCGACAGCGAAGAGGTGAGCAACAGCATATTTGAGACACTGCAGTCCCTGAAGAAGTATGTCGGCGAAAGAATTGAGTGGGTTACGATAGGAATAGGCGGAGGGCATCTCAAAGGCTCTCTGTTCAGCAAGAAAATCACGATTGAGCCGCAGGGAAGAGAGATAGGCGATACTGATTTCCAGATGCTCAAACGGGAGATAAAAAATGCGGTAATAGCCGCCAACGGCATGGGCAGGAAGGTGCTGTACAGCGTCCCGCAGGAATACAGAATAGACGATCTGAACGGCATAAAGAAGGAGCCGGCGGGGATGCACGGGAACACGCTTGAGATGAAGGTCCACATAATCACCGTGGACATAAACCAATTGCAGAATATCAGCGATTGCGTGAAAAACGCCGGCGCGCAGATTGAAAACACATACCCGCACTCGTGGGCGGCGGCGGAGGCGGCGCTCACCGATGAAGAGAAGAAGGTCGGATGCCTGCTGATAGACATAGGAAAAGGCACGACAGACATCGCATTTTTTTCGGGAGGGAGCGTCATCATGACGGATTCCATCCGCGTGGGCAGCGGGAACGTGGATATAGACCTTGCCAAGGGACTGCACACGCCCGTGGCGTTCGCCGAAGAAATCAAGAAAAAGTACGGGTGGTGCAATTATCCCAAACTAATTTCTGAAAAGGAAAAAATACTCTCGGATAATGTGGAGATATTCAACCTCTCGGGTAAACTTTCAAGGACGGTGAAGGTTGAGGAGATATCGCACATAGTCTACGAGAGGATGAGGGAGATATTTGAGGATTTTGTAAAACACAGGATTGAGAAGCCGGCGCTTATGCACACGACGGGAGCGGGCGTAATCATAACCGGCGGGGGCGCCAAAATGAACGGGATAACGGACCTTGCAGAGAGCGTTTTTGAACTGCCGGCAAGGGTCGCCTCGCCAAAGAGCATGTTCAACATGGATGAAAGTTTCCAGCAGACGGAATTCACGACCGGGATAGGGCTTCTGATGCTTGCGTCAAAACAGGAGAGAAAGAAGGAAAAACCGGATATCATTGAGAAGGCGAAGAAACTGCTGGGGAAGTGGTTTTGAAAGACGAGCGGATAGAAATCCCCCCGCTCCCCCCTTTGCAAAGGGGGGATAAAGAGGGGATTCAAGGGGCGGGAGAATGGTAAAATTTGTTGAAAAAGAGGAAGAGCCGGGAATCATAAACGTTAAGGTCGTGGGCGTGGGCAACGCCGGAAGCAACATAGTGTCGCGAATATCCGGAAAGATAGAAGGCGTAACGTTTATCGTCTTCAACACCGACGCCAACGGACTGAAATACTCAAAGGCGGACGTAAAAAGGCAGATAGGCGAAAAGACCACGCATGGCAGGGGGACAGGCAGGGACCCGGAGAAAGGAAAGTTTGCGGCTAACGAAGACAGGGACAAAATAGAGGACGTGTTGAGAAACGCAAACATAGTTTTCCTGCTTGCCGGCCTGGGAGGCGGCACGGGAACGGGAAGCTCGCCCGTCATAGCAAAAATAGCCAAGGACCTCGGAGCAATCGTCATAGCCATTGTGACAACGCCGTTTGACTTTGAGGGCGAGAAAAGAATCGGGCACGCCAAAAGAGGAATTGAGATACTTGAAAGCACGGTTGATACGCTAATACACATACCCAACCAGCGGCTGTACGAACTGGTTGACGAGGACAGCACCCTTCAGGACGCGTTCGGCAAGGTTGACGAGCGAATAATGCGGACGGTGGCTTCGCTTTCCGACCTCATATACAAACAGAAGGTGCTGGACATTGATTTTGCGGATATATGCTCCATAGTGGAAAATGCGGGCAGGGGTTTAGTCGGACTTGGAAGCGGTGAAGGAGAGGGAAGGATGGAGACCGCCGCAAGGACGACGATAGACGACCCGTTGATAGAAAAGAGCGACATGATGGAGGCAAAAAACATATTGATAAGCATCACCGGCAGTAAAAACCTCACTCTCAAGGAGGTCGGCGAGGCGATGAACCTGATACAGGCGCGGATAGCATCCCCGTCAAAGATTCTCGGAGTGACCATAGACCCACAGCTTGAAAACGAGGTGAAGATAACGCTCCTTGCAACGGGAATCAGCGGGAGCAAACCGCGGCTGGAAGGCATCATAAGGAAGCACACGGAGAAGAAACCAGAAGAACTGCCTCTTTCCCAGGATGACCGCGAGTCGGAACCAGACACCGACATCCCTGCGTTCCTGCGACGGAAGAAAGGGGGCTCCGCATGAAATTCGGGATATGCAGTGAGATATTCAAAGAATGGGACATTGAAAAGGTTTTCCCGTTCGTCAGGGAAGCAGGCTATCAGGGGCTGGAGGTGGCGCCGTTCACGATTGCGGATTCCGTTGAGCGGATCTCCCCTGCGGAGAGAAGCAGGATAAAAAAACTTGCGGAGACTGCCGGCGTAAAGATAATAGGGACTCACTGGCTTCTGGTAAAGCCGGAGGGGCTTTCCCTGTCTTCAAGAGACGGCGCGTTGAGGAAGAAGACGGCGGACTATCTGTGCGAGCTGGTGAATTTTACGGCGGACATAGGCGGCGATATAATGGTCTTCGGCTCTCCCAAGCAGAGATCCATAGGAGAGGGGCAGACGTACGAAGAGGTGAAAGATTTCATGAAACAGGCGCTGAAACAGGTCCTGGCGGCGTGTGAAAAACGCGGTGTTTTTTTGTGCCTTGAGCCGCTCGCGAGAACAGAGACAAATTTCATGAACACGGCCGCGCAGGCGGTGGAGCTTATAGAGGAAATCAATGACCCGTACCTGAAACTTCACCTTGACGTGAAAGCGATGAGCGACGAGGCAAAATCCATATCTGAAATAATAATGGAGAGCAGTAAACACCTGAAACATTTTCACGTTAATGACAGGAATCTCGGCGGCCCTGGGTTCGGAGACGTTGATTACGCGCCGATAATCAAAGCGTTAAAAGACGCGAAGTACGGCGGGTGGCTTTCAGTGGAAGTTTTTGATTTCACGCCCGGACCGGAGACGATAGCGAAAAAAAGCATTGAGTATCTTAAAAAATTTGTGTGACAACAACCAAATCCCCCCACCCCCCCTTTGCAAAGGGGGGATTAAAGAGGGGATTTCAGGGAGGAAAATCATGGGAGAGGTAGTTGTAAAGAATAGCGGAAACAGGCAGTTTTCCAATTCACCGTTGAGAGCGGAGACGGAAGAAATAAAAGACACCGCAGTGCTTTCCGCGGGCAAAGAGGAGTTCTACGGGCAGGCGGAAACCGAGGCAGGGAAAAACTACGTTGTATTCATACCGCCCGCGATAAAAGCCGGAGAAGAGGCAAAATACACGATTAAAAAAGCCAGCAAGGCGCCTTCTGCGGTAAAAATAACAGAGAAGAAAAACGAAGGGACGGTTGATATTTTCATCAACGAGCAGTTTTTCGCCTCATATAACTATTCGGAGAAAAACGTAAGGCCGTTCATTTTCCCCGTGATAGGGCCGGGAGGGAAATGCGTGTTAAGGACTCCGGCGTCCGAAGGCAACCCCGAAAAAATTGATCATCACCACCACAGAGGCATATGGGTATCGCACGGCGATACCAACGGGACGGACAACTGGTCGGAAGCGCCGGGGCACGGCGGAACGGTGCACAAGAAATTCGTTGAGCTGACATCAGGCCCGGTCTTCGGAAGGATACACTCCGCAAGCGACTGGGTGACCAACCAGGGAAAGAAGGTACTTGAAGAGGAGCGTGTAATAACCGTATACAATCTGCCCGAGGAATGCAGGATTATAGACCAGAAAACTACACTGCGGGCAAGCGAGGGAGAGGTTGTATTCAAAGACACAAAGGAATCCGGACTGTTGAGCATCAGGCTCAACCCCGTGCTGGAGGAGAAAAAGGGCGGAATCATGGTAAACGCCTACGGGGGAAGAACCGAAGCCGAATGCTGGGGCAAGAGAGCGGAATGGTGCGACTACTGCGGAGAGATTGAAGGCGTGAAATGCGGCATCGCCGTATTTGACAACCCGTCCAACCTGCGGTTTCCGACGTGGTGGCATATAAGAGGTTACGGGTTGTACACGGCAAATTTCTTCGGGCTGTCGGATTTCACGGGCGATAAGAAAATTTCAGGCACATACATTCTCCCCGCTGGGCAGGAGTTGAAGCTTTACCACAGGATATACATCCACAAGGGCTACACCGAGGACAGCAGGGTGGCGGAGAGGTATCTGAATTTCATCTTCCCGCCGGCGGCTGAAGTGAAGCAGTAAAAAAGCACCCCGCACCTCAACCCTCTCCCCTCCCGACTTTGTAGTACGGGATCCCGAAAATCGGGACAAGGGGCGAGG
>CAZAMK010000073.1:1189-6335 GCA_964486345.1 uncultured bacterium | reverse complement strand
ATACGCTAAACGCTCCACGCTATACGCTAACAATAAAGAGGTGATAAAAAATGATATACATGGACCATAACGCAACCACGCCCTGCGATAAAAGGGTTCTTGAAGCGATGCTTCCCTATTTTGGAGATGAATTCGGCAACCCGTCATCCCTTTACCAATCTGCCCGTACGGCAAAAAAAGCGGTGGAAAAAGCGAGGGCGGACGTAGCCGCGCTTCTGGGATGCACGCCGGAAGAAATTTTCTTCACTTCAGGCGGAACGGAAGCCGACAACTGGGCCATAAAAGGCGCCGCTTTCCATCTGCGAGACAAAGGCAGGCATATCATAACGTCCAAAATTGAGCACCATGCGGTTTTAAACACCTGCAAGTCGCTTGAAAAAGCAGGATACGAAGTTACTTATCTGCCTGTAGACAAATATGGGGTTGTTGACATTGAGGAACTGAAAAAATCCATAAGGAAAGACACATTGCTGATAACGATAATGTACGCCAATAACGAAATAGGCACGATACAGCCGGTGAAAAAAATTGCGGGGATAGCAAAAGAAAACGGCATATATTTCCATACGGATGCGGTTCAGGCGGCAGGCAAGATAGCTCTGTCGGCAAAAGAACTCGGAGCAGACATGCTCTCTCTCTCGGGACACAAGTTTTACGGACCCAAGGGGGTTGGCGCTCTTTACATAAGAAAAGGCGTCAAAATTGCGCCATTTATGTACGGAGGGGAGCAGGAAAAAGGAAAACGCGCAGGAACTGAAAACGTTCCGTCCATAGTCGGCATGGGAAAAGCGGCGGAGATTGCGGCAAAAGAGATGCAGGAAGAAGAAGTGCGCATTAAAAAACTGCGGGACAGGCTTGAAGCAGGAATAAAAGACCGCATACCGGAGATAATCATAAACGGGCACCCTGAACAGCGTTTGTATAACACGCTTAACCTGTGCATAAAACACATAGAAGGCGAGGGAATACTCCTTCACCTTGATTTTGAAGGCATCTGCGCTTCTTCGGGTTCTGCATGCACATCCGGCTCTCTTGAGCCCAGCCATGTATTGCTTGCAATCGGACTTCCGCACGAGATTGCGCATGGGTCATTAAGATTGAGCCTTGGCAAACACAATACGGAGCAGGACGTTGACAAGGTTCTTGATGTGCTTCCGGGGATTGCCTCCAAATTGAGGGAGATATCGCCGTTCTGGAACAAAGGGAAGGGGGAGAAACAGTAGATATACTATTGCTATACAATAGATATACAATTGTATAACGCAAACAAAGTTTGCTTATAACGGGAACGCAAGTTCCCCTTTAGCGCAAAATACCAAACCAAGATTACGCGAACATCATGCAAAAAACGATAGAAAAGCTGAAAAAGGATAAGGGGGCAGTAATACTTGCCCATAATTACCAATTGCCTGAAATTCAGGACATGGCTGATTTCGTGGGAGATTCGCTTGAACTTGCAAGGAAATCCGCGGAAATCAAATGCAAATTGCTCGTATTCTGCGGGGTGAAATTCATGGCGGAGACCGCAAAGATTTTATCGCCGGAGAAAAAAGTGCTTCTGCCGGAGATTGACGCCGGATGCCCGATGGCGGACATGGCAAAACCTGAAGAGGTTGCGGAACTTAAAGAAAAGCATCCGGGCGCATGGATAGTCTCCTACGTTAATACCTCCGCAGAGGTAAAAGCGGTAACCGACGTATGCTGTACCTCCGCAAACGCCGACAGGGTGGTAAAAAACGTGCCGGTAAAAAATGTAATTTTCCTGCCGGATAAAAACCTGTGCGGCTATGTCAGAAAACGCGTTCCCGAAAAGGAGATACTCTGCTGGGACGGCAACTGCTACGTACATGACAGGTTTACCGCGGACGAAGTGAAGAAAGCCAGAGAAATTCATCCCGACGCCGAAATTCTCGTTCACCCCGAATGCAGGCAGGAGGTTCAGGAACTGGCCGACGGTATTTATTCAACATCAGGGATCTTGCGGCGCGCCAGAGAAACAAAATCAAGAAAACTTATCATCGGCACGGAAGAAGGGATGCTTTACCGGCTTAAAAAAGAAAATCCGGAAAAGGAATTTTATTCGCTCGGCGCTCCCAAAATTTGCTATAATATGAAAAAGACTACATTGAAAAGTCTGAAAAAGGCGCTTGAGGAAGAAAAATACGAGATAACTCTTCCCGAAGAAATCATGAAAAAAGCGCGTTTATCTCTTGAACGAATGATTGAATATATTTAAGGAGCGACTATGGAATACACGGACAAGGTATGCGAATACTTCAGAAACCCTAAAAATATGGGAAGGATTGAAAACCCGGACGGCGTCGGCACCGTCGGTAACAAAGTCTGCGGGGATGTGATGAAGATATATATCAAGGTGAAGGACGATATTATAGAGGACATAAAATTTGAAACCTTCGGATGCGGGGCGGCGATAGCAACCTCATCCGTTGTCACGGAACTGGCAAAAGGGAAAAAAATAGAAGAGGCGCTGAAGATATCAAATAAGGAAGTGGTGGATTTCCTCGGAGGGCTCCCTCCCATAAAAAAACATTGCTCGCTTCTTGCGGAAGACGGGCTTAAAGCGGCTATACAGGATTACCGCAGTAAACAACATTCTGAAGAATGAAAGGATAATACGATAGTTATACAGTTGATAGACAATAGATGTAGATAATCTATATAACGCAAACGAAGTTTGCATATAACAGGGGACAAAGTCCCCGTATAACGGGAATGGTCCCGTTCTTGTATTTTACATGAAAGAGAACGGCAGGGTTGTTGACATAAAAAACGGCACGGCGGTCGTTGAACTGGAAAAGAAACCTGGAGGATGCGGTTCATGCCGTATATGCGGGAAAAACGCCGGGGGCAGGCTTTTTCTTGAAACGGAAAACAGCGCGGGAGCGGAAAGAGGCGACAGCGTAACGGTAGAGATTGACGATATCGCCGTCTTGAGAGGCGTATTGTTTATCTACATGGCGCCGCTCGCAGGGTTTATTCTGGGAATAACCGCATCCTGTTTTATAAAAAACATTCCCCTGAAAATAGCTGTTTTCCTAACTGTTCTCGGACTCTTCTGGTATTACGGACTGAAGAAAGGGAACGAGGAAGGGAAGAAAAACAGAGCCAGAATTGTAAAACGCAAGTAACGGGATCTGGGACTCGGGAAAGACAAAAGCAAAAAAAGCATTTCACGAACCCCGGTAGTTAAAAGGAGATTAAATACTATGGAACTGAAAGAAAAGGTTGAGAAGGCGCTGGAAGACGTAAGAGTTTTTTTGAAAGCAGACGGAGGAGACTGCGAGATTGTGGAAGTTAACGATAAGGGAAAGGTGAGCGTCCGCCTGCAGGGGTCGTGCAAGGGATGCCCTTTTTCCGCAATGACGCTAAAAACGCGGATAGAGGCCATCATTAAAGAGAGGGTCCCTGAAGTAACTGAAGTTGTTGCAGTTGACTAACCGGCTTTATTTCATCCGCAGAGCATCGCTGTCTTCGTCGTCGGGTTCATCAACGTATTTCTTGCATACGTCTCTTCCCCTCCTCCTCTACAACTTGCTCTGCGGCGAACTGAATCCGGTTATATTTTGGAGTGTGAGATGAAACAGAAAAGGGTGCTGGTCGGGATGAGCGGAGGAGTGGATTCCTCGGTCGCCGCGGCTCTGCTGAAAGAAGAAGGATATGATGTGACGGGCGTTTTTATGAAAATATGGGACGAGCGGACGCCCTGCTCCAAAACCTTTGTAAAACCCGCCTGTTACAGCCCCGAGGGCAAAGACATAGAAGATGCGGCAAAAGTGGCGGAAATCCTTGATATAAGGCTCCTTGTGGTTGACCTGGTAGAGGAATACAAGGATATTGTTCTCGGATACTTCAGAAAAGAATATGCAGAAGGACGCACTCCAAATCCCTGCGTTATCTGCAACAGGTTTTTGAAATTCGGCCTTTTGCCTGAAAAAGCCGCTTTGTCAGCCGGAATCCCCTTTGATTTCCTCGCCACGGGCCACTATGCCTTTACAGGGCAGAACTTAAAAACAAACAGATACTTCCTGAAAAAAGGCACAGATAAAAATAAAGACCAGAGCTACTTTCTTTTCCTGCTTACCCAGCAACAGCTTTCAAAGTTAATTTTGCCTCTCGGCGGATATACAAAAAAGCAGGTCCGCACCCTGGCAAAAAAATACCGCCTGCCTGTAGTAGACAAGGAAGAAAGCCAGGATTTCATTTCCGGAGACAGGCTGTTTCTCTTCGAGGACAGCATTAAGAACGGTCCAGTGACGGATAAAGACGGCAATATTCTCGGACGTCATAAAGGGATTGTAAACTATACGGTCGGGCAGAGAAAGGGGCTCGGCATAGCCGCCGGCAGGCCGCTTTACGTAACAGGCATAGATGCCGAAAAAAACACGATAGTCATGGGTGAAAAAAAAGATGTTTACAAAAAAGCGCTCACTGCCGAAAATTTAAATCTGGTGAGCATAGACAAAATCAGAACGCCTATGAAAGTTGAGGCAAAGGTAAGATACAAACATGCCGCCGCTCCCGCGGTTATAGATAAGAACAGCAAAGGCATGTTCAGCATAAGGTTTGAAAAGCCGCAGTGGGCGGTGACTCCGGGGCAGGCGGTTGTCTTTTACAGAAAGGACATTCTGCTCGGAGGCGGCTTCATCTCAAAAAATTTATAACCCTCCTTTTTTGTGGTATCATTATAAAAGCGCTCTAAGGTGCATGTTCTCTTTAATAGGCAGATAAATACGGGGAGGTGCCTTTATGATAATGAATATGGAAGAAAAAATCTTAAGCGTTATGGAAAAAGGCGCATCTCAAAGAATAGTGACGACTCTTTTGACGGCTGGATTGAAAAACTCCGTTACAAGAAGGCCTCTTATAAATTCCATTGAAAAAGCAACCCACAGAATGTCCCTTAAAGGGCCGGACAGGCCGAAAAAGGTCAAGGAAGAAAGATATTACATGGGAAGGGCTCTTTTGCACTCCGTTGAAAAAGCGATGGATTCCGGCAGTCTTGCTCCAAACTGCATAAAAGCTCTTTCAAATATCCTGTTGAGCAAGGTCATGGTGGAAAGCGTATATGTAAGGCGTTCTTTCCTTGAAAAACACGGCTTCAGGCCCCCCCTGTTTGTTACCATCT
>CAZAMK010000073.1:0-1179 GCA_964486345.1 uncultured bacterium | reverse complement strand
GCCCCCACCAATATCTGCAATCTGAAATGCAAAGGATGCTATGCGGGAGATATCTACCAGAGGCATACATTGAAATATGAACTTTTTGACAGAGTTATTACAGAGATAGAACAGTATTTCGGGGCTCACTTTTTTGTAATATCAGGGGGAGAACCTTTCATGTACAGGGAAAGCGGAAAAACTCTTTTTGACATGCTTGAAAAACACAAAAACAGCTATTTCATGGCTTACACAAATTCCACTCTTATAGATAAATCCGCCGCAAAAAGATTGAGCAGTTTAGGAAATTTCTCTCCTGCTATATCCGTGGAAGGGTTTGAGAAGGAAACCGATGAAAGGCGCGGCGAAGGGACCTATAAAAAAATCCTTGCGGCTATGGATAACCTGAAGGAAGCCGGCGTGCCGTTTGGCGTTTCCGCCACACCGACAAGATACAATGCAGACCTTCTTTTTTCTGACGAATTCCTGGATTTTTATTTCAATAAAAAATTCGCAATGTACGGATGGTACTTCCAGTACATGCCGATAGGAAGAAATCCCTCCTTTGAGCTGATGGTCACTCCGGAACAGAGATACCGGATGCTGAAAAGAATATGGAAAGTGGTGGAAGAAAGAAAGATTTTTATAGGCGATTTCTGGAATTCGGGGACAGCCTCTGACGGATGCATGGCGGCGGCCAGGGGAGGCGGATATTTCTACATAATGTGGGACGGGACGATAACACCCTGCGTTTTTGTGCCTTTCAGGGATAAAGAATACGGCAATCTATACACTCTTTATGAAAAAGGCAAAAATATAACCGATGCCGTCAAATCACCGCTTTTCGCACAACTGCGAAAATGGCAGGACGATTACTGGATAAACCAGCCCGCCCATAAATGCGGCAATCTTTTGATGCCCTGCGCCATCAGAGACAACTCGGAGGAGTTTTATAGAATAGTGAAAGAGACGGAGGCGGTTCCCACAGACAGGGGAGCGGAAGAATATCTGGAAATGATAGAAGACGGCAGGATGCCTGAATACAACAGACAGTACAGGGAATACGCGGACCCTCTGTGGAACGAAGAATACTTGCCCCATTAAAAGCCGGGATTCGGGATCAAGGACTCGGGATCCGGGGTCCGGGACAAAAACAATAAAAAAGGATGATTACGGATGTATCGTTACTTCATAAGCCCG
>CAZAMK010000072.1:0-6403 GCA_964486345.1 uncultured bacterium | reverse complement strand
ACAGTTGTGCTATTGAGAAACACTACGCACGGTCTCGGCCCCGACAGCTCTAAGAATGCGAATCCGGGCAATTACGGGCCTCGGCTCCGCCACCCTCGCTAATCTTATTTTATCTGTTTTTGGACAGGATGTAAACTCTGTATTTAAGGGATACAATTCAAAACTATTTGTCATCAAGGGCTTCTTTCAGAGCGAAGGGGAAGGGAGGGCATCCTTTTATCTTTGTGTCAAAATTCCCGCTGCGGCAGGCACAGTTCCCGAAACCTATCTGAAGACGGCCGGTTCCGTTTTTAGGATTATTTCCAGAACCCATGTATATATCCGCCATGAAATCTGTATTTCCCTCTAAAAACTGGCAGGATAAAAGCAGGGCGTTCATGCAGGCGCAACAGCTGTTTTTATCCTCTATCCTGAATCCTGCGGGTATCAGCCTGTCCATCTCCACTTTTTTGAAATTATATTTAACATCCTCTATCCTCTCCCCCTTAATTTCAATTTTATTTAAATCAACGTTGTTCATCTTCAGGTAGTACGCCAGATGTTTCACTTCTTCAGGCATATACCCCATTACGCGGCATCCAACATAATCCGCCTCTGCGCAATCCCCGCCGGCGATGATAAGGTTCATTTTAACTATATCCCCTCCCCGTGGCCCCATCCTCTCCATGCATTCCGTGCAGTCTATAATATTCAGGGCGGGTTTTATGGAGTTGTTTAAATCAACTATCGCTTTTTCCAGGCCAACCTCGTGGAAATGCCTTTTTTCGTCTCCAACCAGGAAACCCTTGAGGTTTTTCATTGACAGACTGACGCCCGTCGCATAGTGAACCTTCATGACGGGGATGTTTATTATTTTATATCCGTCAAAAACCTCTTTTGCTATTTTCAAGTTATCAAGAATTAGAGGTTCTTTTACCTTGAAATCCACAATATCGGATTTATTAAGGTTCAGCAGTTCCACGCCGTATTTTTCCGCCAGACTGCGATAACCTGTTTTCTCAAAAAAGGCATCAGTCATGCGGGCATTTCCGAAGGTTGATTCCGCTATGACAAGTTTTCGTACGCCGTAGCCGATAATAATCTTTATCAGCGATTCCGCAACCAGCGGATTTGTCACAGCTTCCGTTCCATTAACATTGGGCTTGAGCATGACGCTGTCATGATGGCTGATAAACTGCCCGAGTCTGCCTATTAAATCAAGCGCCCGCACAATGCTTTTTTCCACTCCCGCAGATGTTCTAACAATGCTGACCTTTCCCATATTTCTCCTCCGATTATTAATGCTTTATTATATCATCTACAGTGGAAAAAGGTTGACCGGGTGGGGGTATTGGGGTAATATGATAGAAAGTTGAGATTGCCGCGGGAGTTGCACCCTCACCCGGACCCTCTCCCCTCAAGGGAGAGGGGAAAAGAGTGAGGGATTTCGGATAAAGGGGGACAGATGGAACAGAAAACAATTGACGAGGGAAAGGGGCTTGCATGGCTGTCGTATCTCGGGATTCTGCTCCTGATACCGCTTCTTGTTAACAAGGACAACGAGTATTCAAAGTTCCACGTAAAGCAGGGACTGGTACTGCTAATTTCCGGCATCATACTGTCGGTGGCGTCCATAATTCTGGCGTTCATACCCGTTGTCGGATGGCTCATATCGGTGGGGATTTCAATATTCATCCTGGTGCTGGCGATTATGGGAATTGTGAACGCGCTGAACGGGAAGACAGAGCCTCTGCCGGTTATCGGAAAGTATGCAGAGAAGTTTAAGATATAATTCTTTCACCCTCACCCGTCTTGCCCTGTATGACGGGCTTCGGTCACCTGCCTCACAAACTCGGCAGGTGTGCCAAGCGATGCTCTTTACTCATCGCATCGGCACCCCTCTCCCCTCAAGGGAGAGGGAAAAGAATGACAAAAAAAGAAAGTGCGATGAATCGCACCGCTATACCCCCCTTTGCACCTGTCCGCCAAAGTCTTAGTGGCGGAAAGGGAGAATTAAGAGGGAATCAGAGCAAATATAAACTGGCGTGGTAGGAGGTGCGGACATAGGTTCCGCTTTCTACATATCTGAATCCGAGTTCCAGAGCTCTCTTCCGATAGTATTCAAATTCCTCCGGCAGGAGATGCCGTTTTACGGGGTAGCTTGCATTTGAGGGGGCAAGGTATTGCCCTATGCTCAAAAAATCACAGCCCGTCCCTGCAATGTCCTCCATTGCTTCAATTACTTCCGCACCGGTTTCTCCCAATCCAAGCATAATCCCTGACTTTGTCAGCTGTGCCGGATTTGATTCCTTCACTTTTTTCAGTACGTTCAGAGACCTTCCGTAATCCGCCATGGACCTCAATTCGGGATACAGCCGCCGGACAGTCTCCATGTTATGGGAGATAACCTCGGGTGAGGATTCTATCACTGTCTTCAGAGAATCCGCATCGCCCCTGAAATCAGGTATGAGCACCTCGCATTTTTTTCTGCCCGACAGCTTTATCTCTTTAACGGTCCGCGCGAAGATGCCGGCGCCGCCGTCGGCAAGGTCGTCCCTTGTCACGCTTGTAACCACAACGTACTCTATGCCGAGAGATTCTACCGCTTCGGCAACCCTGCGGGGTTCATCCTCGTCAACAACAGACGGCCTGCCTTTGCTGACATTGCAGAAAGAGCAGTTTCTCGTGCAGACATTGCCGAGGATAAGGAAGGTCGCTGTTTTATTCCTGAAGCATTCGGATATATTGGGGCACCTGCTCTCCTCGCATACCGAGTGAAGGTTGCATTTGCGCAGTATTTTTTTAGTTTCGGCAAGTTCCGAGAACCATATCTTTTTCTTTTTGTTCTTTTGCATTTTTATAGTTTATCGCAAGTTTCATTTCTTCGTCGGTCAGTTTTTTTTCTTCAAGCGCGGCGAAGAAAACCGAGCGGAAGCTGTCCTTCATAATTGCCGAGAATTCTTCAAAGGTTATATCCCTGCCCGCCGCCTCTTTCAGCGAAGTTATTTTCTGCGAAGAAAGCGACAGCGGCTCTTTCACGTATTTGAGCGCATACGGCAGGTCAAGCTCAAGAGGAATGGAACCGTGCTGAAGGATGATTTTTTTCAGCCGCTTCTGCGCGTTGCCGCCTATCTTTTTCCCGTCAACAAGGATGTCATAATCCTCAAAGGATGCGAAACAAAAGGTAGACCTGTTTTTGTTCCCGCCCCCGCAGTCAACGGAAAAAGCCGGGTTCAGGCCGCAGCGGCGGTAAGATTCAAGAAGAAACGAGCAGATGATTTTATACCCCTCTTTTACCGTGGGAGGAAAGCCAATATCCTTCTCCGAGCATACAAGCGAATATGTGACCTCACTGCCGTGGAATATGATGCCGAGGGCAGTATCAAGCACCTCGCCGGCAGACTGCGAATAGCCGATGGAAAAGCCGTGCGGCTGCCATCCGTATATGCGGAAGACAGGGACGCCGGTATCCCTGTATATTTCAATAAGGGCTTCATCAACCGCCATGTTCATCGCCGGATGAAGATGCCCGGAATTTATAAAACGCCAGTTGGTCATTCCTCCCCCTCACCCTTCATCCCTCTCCCCGAAGGGTAGAGGGAAAATACCAAATGGATCCCTGCTTAATATCCGCAGGGATGACAAGCTTTAAAACATCCCTCACCTCAATCCTCTCCCCCAAGGGTAGAAGAAAAAGAGGTTGAGATTGCCGCGCTGCGCTCGCAATGACAAGCTGAAAAGATTAGCGGGTCCACTTGAGATTGAGATCTCTTGCGGCTTTCACCTCGTCTACCCTCTCTATCGGCGCGGTCTGCGGAAGGTCTTTGAACTTTTCGGGCGTTTTTTCCGCGGCTTGCGCAATCTCAATCATCGCCGCTATGAACTCGTCTATGGAATCTTTGCTCTCGGTCTCGGTGGGCTCAATCATCATCGCCTCTTTAACTATCAGCGGGAAATAGACGGTGGGCGGATGAATCCCCCTGTCTATGAGGGCTTTTGCTATGTCAAGCGCGCTAACGCCCTTCTCTTTCTGCCGTTCGGCGGAGAATACGCATTCGTGCATGCACATTCTGTCGTATGCGATTTTATAATATTTGTTCAGTTTCGCCCTGATGTAGTTTGCGTTGAGAACCGCCTTTTCTGCTACGTCCGCCAATCCTTCCTTTCCCAGCAGTACCATGTATGCGTACGCCTTTACAAGAACGCCGAAGTTCCCGTAGAAAGGCGCTATGTACCCGATTGAATCCGGGTAGTGGTAGTCAAGGAAGAAGGTGCCGTCGGTTCTCATCACAACTCTTGAGATGGGCAGGAAGCGCGACAAAACGCTTTTTACGCCCACGGGACCGGCGCCCGGCCCCCCTCCGCCATGAGGCGTGGCAAACGTTTTGTGAAGGTTGAGATGTACGATGTCAAAACCCACGTCGCCGGGGCGCAATTTGCCCAGTATGGCGTTCAAGTTCGCGCCGTCGTAATACATAAGAGCGTCCACGGAATGCCCGAGTTCGCATATCTCTTTTATCGCAGGATTGAATATCCCCGCGGTGTTGGGGCAGGTAAGCATGACGCCGGCAACATCGCCGTTCAGGCGCTTTTTATACTCATTTATATCCATTACGCCTCTGCTGTCAGAGGGTATGACTATAACGTCGTAGCCGGCGATTGACGCGCTCGCAGGATTGGTGCCGTGGGAAGAGTCGGGGACAAGGATATATTTTTTCCTGTTGCCTTTCGCCCTGTGGTAAGCGGCGATAAGCATAGTGCCTGTCAGTTCGCCGTGCGCTCCCGCGAGCGGCTGCATGGTGAAATCGTCCATCCCCGTAATCTCGCAGAGAAGTTTTTCCATGCGGTAAAGCAGTTCAAGAGCGCCCTGCGTGAGAATCCCGCCGCCGGAAAGCTGGGGCAGAAGCGGGTGGAGTTCCTGGAAGCCGTACAAGCCGGCAACCTTATCGGTAAACTTGGGGTTGTATTTCATTGTGCATGAGCCGAGAGGATAGAAATTGGTGTCAACGCAGAAATTTCGGTTTGCGAGAGCGGTAAAATGCCTGACGACGTCAAGCTCGGAAACCTCGGGCAGGTCTGGCGCATTTTTCCTTTTCAGGTTTTCGGATATGGCGCAGGAAACGGGCACATCGGAATGCTGTATCTTGAATCCCCTCCTGCCTTTCTTCCCCTTTTCAAAAATCAGCCGCATAGCGCCGCCTCCATGCTTTCCGCAAATTTAGCTATCTCTTCCTTTGTCCGCTGTTCGGTAACTGCGACAAGAAGATAATTGTCCATGCCCTTGTAGTATCTGCCGAGGGGGAATCCGGGAGCATACCCCTTGGCAATCATCCTGTTGACCACGCCGTCGGCGTTTTCCGGAAGTAGAACCGGAAACTCGTTAAACGTCGGAGCGTCCCTGAACACCTTGACTCCGGGTATCTGCTCCAGCCGCCGTCGGGCAAACTCCGCCTTGTCAAGGTTGACCTGCGCCAGCTCTTTAAGACCCTCCCTGCCGAGGAGCGAAAGATATACCAGCGCACGCAGTGCGCAAAGGGATTCGTTGGAGCAGATGTTGGAGGTCGCCTTCTCCCTTCTTATGTGCTGTTCGCGCGCCTGAAGCGTCATCACATAACTGTCCCTTCCCTTTTTGTCAACGGTCTTTCCTATGATTCTGCCCGGCATCTTCCTCACAAAATCTTTTCTTGACGCCATGAAACCGAGGTACGGCCCGCCGAAGGAAAGAGGTATGCCCAAACTCTGCCCTTCTCCGACGGCAATGTCTACGCCCGTCTCTCCCGGCGTCTTCAACAGCCCCAGCGAAACCGGGTATACCGATTCAATAACGACAATCCCCTTCTTGTGCGCATACTCCGCGATATCGGAGTAGTCGTCTATGCGGCCGAAGAAGTTCGGGTTCTGAAGTATCACGGCGGAGGTTTTATCGTCCATCTCGCGGAACAGGCTTTCCCTGTCCACGCTGAAGTTCTTCACGGGTATTTTTACGGATTCAAGGGAGAGGTTTGAGATATAGCACTGTATCATCGTCCAGTAGATAAGGTTGACGCCGGCATCCAACACTATTTTTTTCCTGCCGTTAATCCGTACAGCCATCATGCACGCCTCATAAAGAGCAGTGCCGCCGTCATACAGGGACGCATTGGCAACGTCCATCTCCGTCAGATTGCAGATAGCCGTCTGGTACTCGTATATCGCCTGCAGCCAGCCCTGGGAAACCTCCGGCTGGTACGGCGTGTAGGCGGTGTAGAATTCGGGAAGCCCTGTGACTGCGTCAACCGCGGACGGAATATAGTGGCTGTAAAAGCCCGCGCCGATAAAGTTTATCAGGGACGTTGAGTTCCTCCCTGCGAGCAGGCGGAGATGTTTTACAACCTCCGGCTCGGATTTCCCTGCGGGAATGTCAAAGGATGCAGGCCTTAAAGAT
>CAZAMK010000071.1:0-6433 GCA_964486345.1 uncultured bacterium | reverse complement strand
ATGACAGCTTTTATTTAAACGATACGGCCCACCATACAAGCCATGCGACAATAATAACGGGCAATATAATAAAAAAAACGAGAGATGTGGACACAGGCAGATTAAACATTTTTTTCTCCGAATAGTTGTTTAAGCTTTTCTCCCGGAAGCGGTTTTGTCAGCATGCTTCCGGCAAAGTAAAAGACCCCGCATCCTATAAGCACTATGAATTCAAGGGTTCCCATTCCCAGTTTCTGTTTCGTAACAAAAATGCCGCCTATGAGGGATGTAAGCACTCCGTAAATCATACAGAGAATTGCGCCTGAAGCGGTTGCCCGTTTCCAGTAAAAAGAAACAGCCGTGCAGAAAATAAAGATGCCTCCAAGTCCTATTGCCGCATATCCCATAAAAACCGCCAGCAGTTCCGGCGGCTTCCTGAACGTCCAGTAAAACGGGATTAAAAGAAATATCCCTATGAATACCTTTGTCAGCCTTAGGAGAACCGCATGGGACGTTTTGGGCCTCCATATGTGGATAATATCCCTTGTCACATTACCCGCCATAACCATTACCATTGCCGAGAGGGTTGAAAGCGCCGCAGCAAAAACACCCGTTACATAAAGGATCGTCAGAGGTTTTCCGCCCGCAAGGATAGAAAGGCAAGGCGCCGCAAGGTCTCCCTTCCACGGCTGTATTTTCAAAATTTCCGGCCCGAAAACGGCCCTGCTGCATAAGCCGGTTATTGCATTCAGGAATATGGGCGGTCCGGCGACAAGAAAAACCATTAGAGCAACAATCGCAAAATCTTTCTTGCTCATCTTGCGCATGCCGAGGAACCTCGCAACGTTATGGGGAAATCCTGTCGCCATGGTCAAAAATATAAAGAAGGTTGCAACTATGCCGAAAGGGCTGGAAAACAACTGTGTGTTGCCTGTGGTAGGAAGGTCTCTCCTGACAATGTCCAGAAGTTTCGGGTCCTGCATTGCAAGCTGAACATTCAGAGCGGCCGGCCCGCCGACAAAATGCAAAGCCGCAATGCCGAGAACAAAACAGGCGATTCCCAGCAGGGCTCCCTGCAGAGCCAACGACCATTGGGTTCCGGTGTAGCCGCCCACAATCATGTAAATGAAAACCACGACTCCCGAAAGCAGAAGGCACCATAAAGCGGGCAGGCCGGTTACCGCATACCATATCGTAGCCCCCGCCTTGAACTGCCCAACAGCGTACAGAACCATGAAGAATATCATTACAAGTGCGGATAAAGACTGCACAACCTTGCTGTCAAACCTTATGCCGAGAGCGTCGGAAACAGTCCTGGCGCCGAACTTCTGCGCGTAAAACTGCATCTTTTCCCCTGTGAAAAAAAGGCACGGCATAATGCCCACTATAGTCCACATCCCTGCAAACCACATGCCCGACCAGCCAACCGCATAGGTTATGCCCATCATGCCGAGCGTCGCCCATCCGCTAAGCCATGTGGCGCCCAGAGCGAGGCCTGTGACTACGGGGCCTATGTCCTGATGGCCGGAAAGGAAGGATTCAAAAGACGCTGATTTCTTTCTGCTGAAAAATCCGAGAAGAATGCAGACCAGCAGCATAAGGCTTATGCCTGATATGGCCCATATTCCGTAGGAAATATCCGGCTGTGGCACGGGTAAGAAGTTATTCATTTTTCCACCTCCTTATTCTGACCGTCAGCCCTATTGCCGTAAAAACCGTGCTCAACACAACTATCAGCCACCAAGCAATCCAATTCCTGTCCATATGTTCGGCCCCTCCTTTTTGCTTGTTCTGTTCATGCGATGTTTTTTCAAAAGATCAAAAAGAACTTTTGTTACCGCTGAAAATCTTTATTTTGCTCGCTTTTAAAACTTCTTCCGCCTTTTCAGCGTCTTCAACCCGGAAAACGACAACCGCATTACCTCCGGATTTTTCCACAAAAGCATACATGTATTCAACGTTCACTCCGTTTTTCACGAGAACCCTTACTGCCTTCAGAAGGCCGCCTGGCTCATCCTCTATTTCCGCCGCCACGACAGCGGTGGAATTGACGGCTATGTCCGCTTTTTTAAGCTTTTCAATTGCGGACTGCGTATCGTCCACTATCAGACGCAGAATGCCGTAATTCGCCTTGTCAGCAAGCGATAGAGCTCTTATATTAATGCCTCCTTCGCCAAGCACGGCAAGGACGTCGTTAAGCCGCCCCATTTTGTTTTCAAGAAAAACAGACAACTGTGTGATAGACATTTTTGCCCTCTCTCTCCCGCCGGCAAAAGTTTGACGCGGGAAGGCTATTTTTCCCTCTGGTCCACAACCCTTTTTGCTTTCCCCATGCTCCGCTCTATGCTTTTCGGCTCAACAAGTTTTACGCCGACCGATATTCCGAGTGTGCCTTCAATCTCGGATATGACTTTCTTTTCAAGCTCTTCCAGTTTCCTGACCTCGTCGGAGAAAACTTCTCCTACCACTTCCACCAGCACTTCCAGCTTGTCAAGATGCTTTTCCCTCGTCACTATAATCTGATAATGCGGCGCTACCTCGGGTATGTTCATCAACGCCGTTTCTATCTGCGAAGGGAATATATTGACTCCCCTTATAATGAGCATATCGTCAATCCTTCCCTTGATTTTGCTTATCCTGGGCATCGTCCTGCCGCAGTGGGCGCAGGGTTCGCACGTCAGAGTCACTATGTCTCCGGTCCTGTATCGTATCAGAGGCAGGGCTTCCTTGGTAAGAGTGGTTATGACCAGCTCGCCTTCCTCCCCTTCTCCGAGCGCTTCGCCCGTCGCAGGGTTTATGATTTCCGGCAGGAAGTGGTCTGCCCATATGTGCAGTCCGTTCTTGCCCGCGCATTCCATGGCTACTCCGGGGCCGATGATTTCGGAAAGCCCGTAGATATCAAGCGCAAGTATGTTCCATTCCTTTTCTATCTGCTCCCTCATCCCTTCAGTCCACGGCTCGGCGCCGAAAACGCCTACCCGTAAATTTGTTTTTGACGGGTCAAAACCGTCTTCCCTCGCCTCTTCTGCCATGAAAAGGGAATAAGACGGAGTGCAGGTCAGTATGGTGCTCTTAAAATCCTGCATCAGCATCAACTGCCTCTTCGTTCCTCCCGAAGATACGGGGATAACCGTGGCGCCCAACTCAAGGGCGCCGTAATGTACGCCCAGCCCGCCGGTGAAAAGACCGTAGCCGTAGGCATTCTGAATTATGTCTCCTTTCACCGCGCCGGCGCATGCCAGAGTTCTCGCCATTACCTCCGACCACAGCTTTATGTCATTTTTCGTATAACCCACGACCGTCAGTTTGCCCGTAGTGCCGGAAGATGCATGCAATTCAACCACGTCGGAAAGAGGCGCCGCAAAAAGGGAGAACGGATAATGGTCGCGCAGGTCTGATTTTAGAGTGAAAGGCAGGTGTTTCAAATCCCCGGGGAGCGAAAGTTTTTCAACGTTTATCTTCTTTTTTCTGAAAGCATTGGCGTAGAAAGGCATCCTTGCGTCTGCGTATCTCAATAATGTTTTCAAACGTTCGGATTGTATTTTTTGCAGGACGCTTGCCGGAGCGGTTTCAATTTTCGCGTCAAAATCGCCCATTGAACCTCCTTGTGCAAACTTGCCATTGCCGGAATTCTGGCGTATAATTGGGTAGTTTAAAACTTTCCGGCTCGTTCTGTCAAATATTTTTGCTTTTTTGAAAAAAATGAAAAAGGAATACCTGCTCGGGAACGATGCAATAGCCTACGGATTGCTGGAAGGCGGGATTGAAGCGGCTTTCGCCTATCCAGGAACTCCGTCTTCCGAGATAACGGAAAAGCTGATTGAGCTTTCGGGAATTCACGGATTTTACGTTGAATGGTCGGTAAACGAAAAATCGGCCTATGAAAATGCCTACGGCGTTTCCCTGACAGGAAGGAGAGCCGCGGTCATAATGAAACAGGTCGGGCTCAACGTGGCCTCCGACGCTTTCATAACCTCCGCATATACTGGAATCGCCGGAGGACTTGTCCTTGTAGTTGCCGACGACCCGTTCGCCCATTCATCCCAGAACGAACAGGATTCAAGAAGATATGCCGTCCTTGCAAAAATACCGTGTCTTGAACCTTCATCCGTGCAGGAGGCAAAAGAGATGGCGTCTTTTGCGTTTTCTCTTTCCGAACAAATCTGCCTTCCGGTAATGTTGAGAAGCGTAACCAGAATTTCCCACGGAAAATCGGATGTCATCCTTGGGAAAATAACCCCTCAAAAGCGGAATTCGGAATTCAAAAAAGACCCGTCAAGGTTTGTAATGGTGCCGTCCAATGCGCGCATGGCATTAAAACGCCTTAATGAAAAACAGCCCGTTTTGAAGAAAATCATGGAAGAACTGCCTTTTAACAAAACGGACGGACATCCTTCGGAAACGGGTGTCGTGGCGTCAGGCATCTCATGGCAGTACATAAAGGAACTGCAGGCGGAAGGAAACATGCCCTTTGCCGTGTTCAAAGCGTCTTCCTTCCCTCTTCCAGAAAGCATGCTTTCCCTGTTCATGAAGGATAAAGATAAAATCCTCGTTCTTGAAGAAGGCGACCCTGTAAATGAGGAAAAACTATACATCCTCTCAAAATCATGCAACCCGTCAGTCCGCATCTCCGGAAGAATGGACGGAATCGTGCCGGAGGGAGGAGAACTTTCCGTAGACCTGCTGAAAAAAATATTGAACAAATTCTCCGGCGCGGAAGGAAAAGAGGACACTCCGGCCCCTCTACCGCCTCTGCCTGTGAGAATGCCCGTCTTATGCCCCGGCTGTTCGCACATGGGGTCTTTCCACATACTGAAAAAAGTCTTCGGCAAAGATGCAATATTCCCTGGAGACATAGGATGCTACACTCTCGGCGTGCAATCAGGTACGATAGACACCTGCCTGTGCATGGGAGGAGGCATAAATACAGGCTCGGGCATCTCAAGGTTTGAGAAGGAGCGCGAGGTTATATCAATAATAGGAGATTCCACTTTTTTCCACGCGGGCATAACGGGGCTTCTCAATGCATGCTACAACAGGGCAAACCAGATAATCGCCATACTGGATAACCGCACCACGGCAATGACCGGACACCAGCCGCATCCTGGAGCGGGAATAACGGCGGGAGGGGAAAAAACAGTTGATATAGATATTGAAAAAATTGCATATGCCTGCGGTGCGAAACAGGTTGTAACAATTGACCCTTACAGGATAAATGAGTCGGTACAGAAACTTAAAGGGCTCAAAGGCAAAAAAGGCGTGCGCGTGATAATCGCAAAGAGAGGGTGCATTTTCATTGAGAAAAGGAAAAAAGAAAAATTCAGGGTGGATGCGGAAAAATGCACCGGATGCAAAGCATGCATGCAAATTAACTGTCCGGCAATAACTTTCAGGGAAAACAAGGCCGAGATATCGGTGCACTGCACCGGATGCGGCATATGCGCGGAGATTTGCCCCGCCGGAGCAATAAAAACGAAAGAATCTGAAATTCCGACATAAAGTATAAAATGTATATTAACATGTGCCCAACCAGGCGGCTTTCTTCATCCCGATTATTTTCATCGGGACGCTCCTCTTTCAGACGCCCGCTTCAGAAACCACCCGGCTGGGCAATGTAAGAGTAAATTTATCCCCTTGTCGGATTTTAAAAAACATGAAAAAATGTGACGTGCTTATCGCGGGAGTGGGCGGCCAGGGCATATTGCTGTGTTCAAATATACTGGGGACCGCCTGCATAATTGAGGGCATGCCGGTAAAGGGCGCCGAAGTGCATGGGATGGCGCAGAGGGGCGGCTCGGTTGAAGCCCACGTAAGGATAGGATGCATCTACGGGCCGATGATACCCCGTAGCTCGGCGGATGTTCTTATCGCGGCCGAACCCCTTGAGGGCGCAAGGTTTTCCGGCTGGCTGAAAAGAGGAGGGATTGCGGTTGTAAACACAGCGCAGATTCCCCCTGTCGGACAAACGTACAAGACAGGTGATATGATGGATATCCTTAAAAAAAGAGCGGGCAATATAATAACTCACGACTTTACGGAAGAAGCCATAAAGCTCGGTTCAATACAAACGCTTAACGTACTCATGCTCGGCGCCGCATTAAAATTCCTGCCGCTGAAAAAGGAAAGTATTGCGGAGGCAATCGGGAAAACGGTCAAGAAAGGCTTTATTGAACTTAATACGGCCGCTTTGAACCTCGGAATGTCAATCACGGGATAAAAAACAAATTCCGAAATAATAATGGTAGGTAAACATGTGCCTAACCGGGCGGTCTTCTTCAGACGGGACACTTGACCGCCCCGGCGAGGCGGTAAGGAAAGCAACTGTGGGAGGCATCTCCTGATGCCGATTATTTCGAGGTCAGGAGACCTCTCCCACAAAGCTGTTTGCGACACAGCTAACGCCGCTATCTGGATGAATAAAACGGGTATCAGCGCTTGTGGACGAAATACTGTT
>CAZAMK010000070.1:0-6484 GCA_964486345.1 uncultured bacterium | reverse complement strand
CTTCTCTCGGCAAGATAACTTCCCTGCGGTTTATAGAATGGCTGCAAAAGAATCCGGAAGGGATTATCTCCCTGCCTACCGGAAAGACGCCGGAGCATTTTATCAAGTGGACGATACATTATCTTGATAAATGGAACGAAAGCGGAGTTAAAAAAGAACTCAAATCATACGGAATTGACATATCCTGCAAACCCGACATGAAGTCTTACGGGTTCGTGCAGATAGACGAGTTTTATCCCATAGACCCGAACAGGGAAAACAGTTTTAATTATTACATCAGGCAGTTTTATGTGAAGGGGTTCGGGCTGGATATTAGGAAAACGCTTCTGATGGATGCGTGGATCGCCGGCGTTCCCGCCGGTAAAAATCTTTCTTCCGTATTCCCTAACGGCAGGGTTGATCTTTCCCTGCGCTACAGGAAGCCGAAAAATGAAACCGAGCATATTCAGCAGGAGGCCGTATACGGGATAGACAGGTTTGCCATGGAGTATGAGGAAAAGATAGAAGGCCTCGGCGGAATAGGATTTTTCCTCGGAGGGATAGGGCCCGACGGGCACATTGCTTTTAATATCAGGGGTTCGGACCACAATTCTTCTACAAGGGTGCTGAATATAAACTATGAAACGGCTGCGGCTTCGGCAAGCGACCTTGGGGGCATTGAGGTTTCAAGGGACAAGGCCGTTTTGACCATAGGACTGAATACTATTACAAAAAATCCAACCGTAACTGCAGTGATTATGGCCGCGGGGGAAAGCAAGGCGACGGTTGTAAAAAATGCCGTTGAAGAGGAACAGAACATCCTTTATCCGGCTACGGCGCTCCACAAGACCGGAGGTGCGCGATTGTACCTTACGGCCGGAGCGGCATGCACGCTTACGGGCAGGAAGATAGACAGGTTGAGGCAGTTTAAGAAAATACCCGCTAACGAGAAAGAAAGAATTTTGGTAGACATTTCATACAGGCGCAATAAGAGGATTACCGAGGTTTCCCGGAACGATGTAAAAAACGAAGTATTCGGCAGGATACTGCTGGAGAAAGAGAAAAATCTCGGGTTAAAAAGTCTTACTGAAAAGATAGACAGAGATTTTAGGGAGAGAATTTACAGGGGCAGGCAGGAGATAGGGGGTAAGGTTTTTTTGCACACGGCTCCGCACCATGACGACATTATGCTGGGGTATCTGCCTTATATCCTGCATCTTGTGAGAGAACCCTCCAGCTCGCATTTCTTCGCCACTCTTACCAGCGGATTCACCTCTATAACCAACGGGTATGCCCTTTTCATGTTTGACAACCTTGAAACCTGTATAAGAGAAGGGAAACTGCAGAAACTCATTAAAGAAAAAGGTTATTTCAGGCCGGATAACACTATTGGCAGGAACAGGGATGTATACAGATACCTTGACGGAGTGGCGGCAGGCAGAAAAGAGATAATGAGGGAGGCGGAAGCGAGGAGAGGGTTCAGGGTCGTCTCCGAAATTGCCGGTTCGCAGGATGCCAAGGATGTACTGAAAAAAACCGCATCTCTGAAAAGAGAAATACTGAATTCCTATCCCGGCAAGAAAGACGTTCCGGAGATGCAAAGGGTGAAGGGCACGATAAGGGAATGGGAGGAGGAGCTTCTGTGGGCTCATCTGGGGTTCAGCTGTGACAATATTTTTCATCTGCGCCTCGGTTTTTATACTGGTGATATATTTACCCCCCAGCCCGAATGGGAGCGCGATGTAAAGCCTTTTCTTGCAGTTTTGAAAAAAGTAAACCCTGATATCGTAACCGTTGCTCTTGATCCCGAAGGCACGGGTCCCGATACACATTACAAGGTTCTTCAGGTAATTTCAGAAGGACTGCAGAAATATGTTTCCGCGACGGGAAAAAATCTTAAAGTGTGGGGATACAGGAATATATGGTACAGGTTCCATCCTTCGGATGCGAACATATACGTCCCCGTTTCAATGAATTCGCTCGCCATAATGAAGAGCGCTTTTGACATCTGTTTTTCTTCACAGAGAAGCGCCTCTTTTCCGAGTTATGAATATGACGGCCCGTTTTCCGAACTTGCCCAGAAGATATTGGTTGAACAGGGTTCTTTTATAAAAAGAATTCTGGGAAGGGATTTCTTCGGAGGCAGTAAATTTGCCAGAATCAGAGCAAGCAGGGGAGTTAATTTCATAAAAGAGATGGATGCCGGAGAATTCTTTGCGGAGTCAAGAAATCTTAGAGAGCTTATGGAATAAACGCCTGCAATCTTCTGCATACCTGATTAACTGTAATTCTACCAAGTCCACCGTTGCATTCGTTTGCTTGACAGATATTTTTTTTGACTGTATAATTAAACTTTAGAACATTTTAATCAAATAGTTTAAAAGTTATGAAAAAGATAATTCTTCACAAAGATGCGAGAGAGAAGATTATTAAAGCCGCCCAGGAGCTCTTTGCCCGTTACGGTTTTAAAAAAACCACACTGGACGACATTGCAAAAGCGGCCGGCATGACAAAGAGCGCTCTATATTACTATTTTGAGAACAGGAACGACATACTTAGAATTGTTGCAAACATAGAGATAAGCAAGGGCAAGGAACAACTGGCCGGTGTCATGGAATCAGGGAAATCGGCCCCGGATAAGTTTGCCGAATATGTTAAAACAAGAATGTCGGTCATAGAATCTCTGACTGCCAGCTATAATTTTGTTGCGGAAGCATATTTTGAAAACTACGGTCTGGTTGAAGAACTGAGGTCTGAAGTCGACATGGAAGAGATTATAACAATACGCAAAATAATAGAAGAAGGGATTGAGCAGAAAATCTTCAATCCGGAAGATCCTGACCTTACTGCACTGAATATCTTTAACGTTCTCAAAGGGACAGAATATGCTTATCTCGTGAAGAATGACAGCCGGAAGATGAACAAGGAGATTGACAATCTGGTAATCCTTTTTTTACAGGGATTGCTGAAAAGGTGAGAAAAAACCGTAAACCTTTAACTTTTAGTAGTGAAACGTGAAAAGTGAGACGAAAAAAATTTACCTTTCACACTTTTTAAAATTCGAGGAGAAAGAGAAATGAAGAGAGCAATTTTGCTGACATTATGTTTTTCGCTGGCGAATACAGTTTTTGCCGGCGAGGTGCTTACTCTTGAAAAAAGCATTGAAACCGCTCTATCCGACAACCTGCAGGTAATGGCAATTTCCGAAAGAGTTATGCAGGCGGAGTATGCGAAAAAGGAAGCGTCCACCTACTTTCTGCCGAGGATAGGTTCTTCTTTCACCTATACGCGGCTGAATGAGGCGCAGTCAATGGAAATGGGCGGCATGTCTTTTGAGATGACGGATGCAAACCTGTACAACTTGGCACTAACCCTGTCCCAGCCATTATATACGGGAGGAAGGCTCAGCGCCGCTTACGCTCAGGCCAGCGAGAACGTGAAGAAGACAGGGTTTGACAGGGATGAGGTTATGCAGAACCTGGCATTTGACGTCAAAAAAGGGTACTTTTCAATCCTGAAAGCAAAAACAGGCCTGCAGACCGTCAACAGTCTGAAAGAGATGGCAAAGGAGCATCTGAAAACCGCGGAAGCATTCTTCAATGAAGGGCTCGTTACAAAAGTTGATGTTTTAAAAACGGAGGTCTTCCTGGCAGATGCCGAACAGCAGATAATGCAGGCCGACAATGCCGTCGCGCTGGCAAAGTCGGGATTCAGCTTCCTGCTGAACCGACCGCTGTCGGCGGATTTTGAAGTTGAGGATATCCTTGAACGGATGAAAGAAAAAAACGATATTGAATACTGGACGGCGCTCTCATATGAAAACAGGCCGGAACTGAAGGGTATGAAGAGCCTTTCCAAGATATACGGACATGGCGTGGAACTGGAAAAAAGCGGATACAAGCCGCAGATAGCGCTCTTTTCCAGCTTACTTTTTGACAGAGGCTCGCAACCTCCGGTTGATGAATGGGCTGACAGCTGGAACGCAGGCATTGCTCTTGAGTTGGACATATGGAACTGGGGGGAAACAAAGTATAAAGTTGAGAGGGCGCGCAGACAGAAAGAAGAAATAGATGCGCAGTCAGCACTTTTGCAAAAGTCAATTGAACTTGAAGTCAAAGCCGCATTTCTGAACATGGCAACAGCGGACAAGCAGATAGGAACTTCAAAAAAATCAAGGGAAAAGGCGGAGGAGAATCTGCGCATGACCGACCTTCTGTACCGCGAAGGGATGGCAACGACTACAGACGTCCTGGGAGCGCAGACAGACCTTACCTCCGCAAGAAACAACTACTATCAGGCCCTTTACGATTATCAAATCGCATACGCCCAGCTGGAAAAAGCAGCCGGTATTTCTACCATCAGGAGTATCCAATGAAAAAGAAAATTATATCAGTTTTGGCGGTTCTATTGGTTATTGCAGGCATTATAGCGGGCAGAAGCAGAAAAAACGTTGTAAGTGAGGAAGAAGCGGAAGTTACAATTCCGGTAAAGATTGCCGCCGTTGAAAAGGGCGGCATAAGGGAAGCCGTTTCCGTCTGGGGAGACGTTAAGCCGTGGGCGGAAGTAACCATTTTCCCGGAAGTTACCGGAAGGATCGAAAAAATTTATGTGAAAGAAGGACAGTATGTGGGCAAGGGCGACCTCGTTGCCGAAATTGACTATGAGAAGACCGCCCTTACGGTAAAACAGACAGAAAGCCAGCTGAAATCAGCCGAGACCAACCTTGAAGGCCTGAAAAAAAATTATGAAAGGATGGAGCGGCTGTATGCCCAGAAGGTCGTTTCCGAAAAAACATTTGACGATACAAAAACGACTCTTGAAGCGGCATCATACGGGGTGGAGGCCCTCAGGTCACAGCTGGATATGGCTAAAATAAGGCTGAAAGATTCAAAAATCACTTCGCCCATAAGCGGCGTGGTTTCAAAAAAGTATATAGACGAAGGGGAGCTTGTGACGGAAGCTTCCATGACAAAAAGCGACCCGCTGGCGACCATTGTGGATATCGGAAGAGTTAGGATAACGGTAGCCGTAGGGGAAAAAGATATAAGCAAAATTAAAAAAGGACAGCGGGCGGAGATAACGCTGGACGCTTATCCGGACAAAAGGTTCTCTGGGGAAGTTTACAACATCTTTCCCGAGGTTGACTTTCAGACAAGAACCGCGCAGGTTGAGATATCGGTGAATAACACCGACAGGAGTTTGAAACCCGGCATGTTTGCAAGAACGGATATCGTCATCGCAAAACGGGAGAATACTGTAATAATTCCTGCGGACAGCATAATTGAAAAAGAAAACTCAAAATTCGTCTTTGTGGCAAAGGACGGCAAATCTGAAATAAGGCAGATTGAAACGGGAATGGCCGAAGAAGGGAAAATAGAAGTCATGTCAGGATTGAGCGAAGGGGAGAATCTGATCGTTGAAGGACAGAATACGTTGGATAACGGCACCAAAATAAACATTGTCGAATAGACGAAGGAGCTGCGATATATGAACCTGCCTGAATTAGGAGTAAAAAAAGCGGTTACCACTTCCATGATTTTCATAGGCATCCTTATACTTGGAATCGTTTCGCTGTCCCGCCTCGGGCTGGACATGATGCCTAATATTGAGATACCTTCAATTATGGTCATTACGACCTATGAAGGTGCCGGCCCGGAAGAAATAGAAGCGAGAATAACCCGCGTCGCCGAACAAAGGCTTTCCACCGTTGAAGATATTGACAGATTGGAAGCCTCTTCCCAGGAAGGCGTTTCATTGATAACCTTGAGGTTCAACTGGGGCGCCGACCTTGACAACGCGGTCAATGACGTGAGGGACCAGATTGACCTGATTAAACCGGCTCTTCCCGAAGATGCGGACGACCCGATAATCTACAAATTTGACCTTTCCATGATACCCGCGCTCGTTTACGGTGTGAGCTCCGACGAAAAAACTTATCCTTTTCTCAAAAAAATGCTTAAAGACGAGGTGGCTGTACCGCTGGAAAGCGTTCCCGGGGTGGCAAGCGTAACGGTGGAAGGAGGAATGGAGAGAGCGATACTTGTGGAACTGGACGATCAGAGACTCAGGGCTTACAACCTGTCCGCAAGCTATGTGAAAAATATTTTAAGAGCGGAGAATCTTTCCTCTCCCGGCGGCAATATAAGGACGGGAAAGATAGATTATATCGTAAGAGTTCCCGCAGAACTCCAGATAAGCGAAATTGAATCCGTTGTGGTATCAAATCATAACGGTATTCCCATAAGGGTAAAAGACATCGCTTCGGTAAAGGATGATTTCAAGGAAATATTGCAGGAGACTCTCATAAACAGGCGTCCCGGGCTTACACTGATGGTTCAGAAAGAATCAGGAGCCAATACGGTAACCGTATGCAGGGAAGTCTTTGCCAGGCTTGAGCTTTTGAAAAAAAATCTGCCTTCGGACGTTAAATTTGCTCTCGTAATGGACTATTCGGACGAGATTACAAAGTCCATAAACAACCTGAAGAATACCCTTTTCACGGGCG
>CAZAMK010000069.1:0-6652 GCA_964486345.1 uncultured bacterium | reverse complement strand
TAAATGGCGCAACGATTGTTACTTCGTATAGATTTTTATTTGACGCAACGGTGTACGATTCAGCAATGAGGCGATGCGGAGGATTTTCGGGGAAGGCGGAGTGTCAGGAAAGCAAGCAGGGCCCCGGCTGTTCCGCCTGCGTGGCAGATAAGGATGGGTGTTCCTACCATGCCGAAGAGAAAAAAATTGAAGGGGAATTTACCGGTGATTGTTTCATAGGCAATCAGTATCAGCAGAAGAATAAGAACGGATATGCCGGCTGTTTTTTTCGTTTTATCTTTTCCTGCAATCATTTCCAGAGAACTTACCGCCATTATCCCGTAGGTTATGCCGGAGAGCCCCCGCAATCCATGCAGGGCAACGATATTCTTTGAGAATAAAAATGCCGCTAATATGCTTCCTATGCCTGCGAAAAACACAAAAAAGAGTTTTTTAAATGGTTTTTTTTCATCCAGAGTGAGGTAAACCAGGACAAAAGGTATACCGTCCAGAAGCAGATGGTACCAGGTAATATGTGCAAACTGGCTGGTGAATATCACCCACCATTTTCCCTGATGCAGGAGAGAGGGATAAAAAGCCCAGCGGTCGGTATTGCCTCCGTAAAAAAGAGGGGTGTTTATAAGTAGTAGAATAGCTATTAAAAGCCATGAGTCCCAGTTGGTAAGAAAAATTTTGTACAATCTGTTTCGCATGGCAATTTTTAATCGGCAATTTTGACGGCATCCAGTTCTATTTCAAACAACAGTTCTTCCCTGCATATTGTAGCGCAAACTGCGGACAGCGGAAAATCCGACATTTGCCTTTCCTTACAGTAATTTCGGAACAATGCCTCATCTTTAAGGTCTTTAAAGTAAACAATCCCCCGGAAAGAGTCTGTCCAGTCCATCCCGCGCGATTTCAACAAAGCATCTATAACCTCTATCGTGAACTCCGTCTGACGGCCTGCATCGTTCCTGTAGATGCTCATGCCTTCCGAATCAATGCTCGCTGTTCCTGAAATGTGGAGCAGGCGGTGCGTGGGGCAGGTTATCTCAACAGCCCTGCTGAAGGAGCTTTTGTAGTCGGCGGAGACTGCATGGGCGAGACAACAGTTTGGATTGTAAACAATTCCGTTTTGGGCTTGACTGCAAAGGCGGACGCTGTAAGAGCGGCGCCGGCGAGGTTGGTTGCACCTACTCCTGTGCTTGCAGGCAAGAATTTCTCCATGGCGATGTTTTTCTTGAAAAAATCCGTCCGGACACGGTTAAAACCTGTATACCATCCCAGGATATCGTCAAGAAAGAACCATGTCCTCACTACATCTTGGAACTGCATGCCGCATTGGTTTAAGGCCTCGTTCATAAGTTGAAAGACTGAACAGGTCTGCTCCTCGCGGAAATTACTGCCGCTTGAGGTCAGCAATGCCATAGCGAACCGGTCGTAGGGCAAGTTGTTTTTGAGGGATTCTTTGATCCACCTGTGATACGCCTGGACGGCGTTGGGCCAGAGGTTGCTCGGAAATTCGGATTTCACGCGCAGTATGTCGCTCCATTTCATCGCCCAGTAATCGGAATACTCATCCCGCTCCAACAGTTTATCAATAAGGAGAACCCGTTTGTCAGAGCTGTTATCCGAGAGAAAACTCATTGTTTCCTGCGGCCGCGGAAGGGTGCCGGTTACATCCAGATAGACGCGTCTCAAAAAAACATCGTCGGAACAAAGTTCAGAAGGAGGGATCCCTGCTTTTTTCAGCTGGGAAAGGACAAGTTCATCAATCCGGTTATTGACCGGCATGTTGTATAAATCCGCGGGGACCCGGTCGGCAGCATATGCGCTAATCCGCGGGATAGAGAGGATAGAATGAAGGAAAAGAAACAACAGGAATAACAACGATGTCTTAACTTTTGGATTTTTTCCCATATGTTATTGGACGACATGAAACAAAAGAGGTTTAGTTCCTCTATGCTCTACCGAATCCGAGCCGCACAGTAAAAGCAGGTCAGCGGGGGGCGTCAAACATTAAAGAAAGATTTTCAATCCGCGAGAAAATAACTCACATAGGTAACGACACGGACAGTTTTCTTCTCCGGAGTCCCCTGGTCCCTGTCTGCTATGTCAAACTGTCCCTGCGAAGCACTGCTTATTTTTCCTAATTTGCTGCCCGAATCAGCCGCGAATTTTTCCGCCGCAGCGCGGGCGTTCTTCGTGGCTTCCTCAATCATCTCCGGTTTTATCTTGTTCAGACCCTTGAAGAGGTACTGCGTCCTGTTCTCCCATGACGCTACCAGAACAATTCCTTTGCCCACCAGCGAACCAGACTGTTCTATGGTTTTTTTCACCCGGGCGACGTCTGACGACCGGAGCGTTACGGCCGCCACTGCCATATATTTCGGTTTGTCCTTTACCGATTCATTGCCGTATGCCCTCGTTTTAAGGTCTTCTATGCTCGGGGCGGAATAGGAAATCTCTTCCGCACTGAAACCGGCATCTGTGAGAAAGCGTGAAACAATCTTGCGTTTTTCGGTAATGCGGGTATACAGGTCAGTCAGGTCATTGCTCGTTTCCTGAAAGGTAATCGGCCAGATGACAAGGTCGGCGTCAACGTCGCGCTCGGCAAGGCCGCGTACGCTGACTATGCTTTGCGGTTTACGACTCTGCTTGAGAGATATTCCAAGGTATATCCCGGCAACGGCTATGCCCAGCCCTATGCAGAGTCCCAAAGTCAGGGCGAAAGTCAACGATTTTTTCTCCATAATACGCCTCCGTTCGTATGCGGTAAAATCAAAGAAGGGATTTAAGTGTTTTTTTCACTTGTTCCTGCAGCTCTCCGTAATCCTCAAAATTCAAAAGAGCCCCGAGGAAAATTTCGTAACTCTGTCCGGGAAATTTTTTTTCAAAATCCTGTTTAATCATCTTTTTATCCCATTCATGCTTCTCATATAAAAAAGCCGCGTCAAAAGGATCTTTGATATCTATCCTCTTTCCGGAAACGTAAATTTTATTGAGAAACAGATCATAATCTCCGGCGACACTCAATCCTTTCAACTCTTCTGTTTTTGAAGCATTCAGAAAAGGGAAAAACACAAAAGAGACTTTTATCCCCTTGATGAAAAAATCAATGTTGTCCGTAAATTCCTCTTCCTTCTCAATAGCGAATAATTTCCTTGTCTTGTAGGAGATCCTGCGGAAAGAAAACGGCTTGCAGCTGAAGAAACCCAGGTCGTTGCTTATCCGGTGGTTATACTTGAACATTATGGCCGTTCCGCCGGCAAGATAGAAGGACTTAAAATTTTTCTGGATAGCCAAAGCCATTTCAAACATTTTTTTCATCGCTCCACCTTTTTATCCAGAACAAAACCCCCCTTTTTATATCGGGGTATTTTCCTGCCGTAACAGATGTTTCTTCAGGGTAGAGAAGATAGATTTTTTTTATTTCTTCAATCTTTCCGTAAAGAAGCACCCTTAGGATAATTTTCTCCAGAGGGGCTGTTTTATTGTACTCCCAAAGATATTTCTTTATTCCGTGAGGGATGGGCAACTTTTCAGGATAGGACGGTTTTATGCGGTTTTGTATTATGGACATAGATAAATTTTAGCATTTTTCGCATTATAAAACAACAACATTTCTACCGCTTTCACTGTTTATATTTTTTTTCCGACAGGGGAGTTCAATTCATCTGTACCGAAGAATTTTCGGAATGACGAGAAACTTGCTATTTAGATTTTTTCAGAGCAATAAGCACAAAAATCAGATTAATTATACCGAGAGGAAACCATATCGCTCCCATCCTTTTCAGGGTTGCGTTATCTGCCGCAATCCCGGCAATCAGAAAAATCAACCCTATCGCGACAAAAATGGAAGCGGAGATTATAAAGCCTGCCTTTTGCATTTTTTGCATATGTCCCCCCTTTTACCCCGAACCGACTTCCTTTGTCGTTGCGAGGGACGAAGTCCCGTGGCAATCTCAACCTTTTCTTCCCCGTCTCACGTCTCACTTTTTACATCTCACAATCTCAAATGCGGGGTTATCATTCACCGTCTTTAAGAATATTTTATATCCCCTGCCTGAAATGTCAAGCCGGTTAAAACAAATTACTGTCCTTTGCCTGTTTTGCAGGCGGGTGGTATCATATTACCCGATGGACAAACTGACGTACGTTTTGAGCGTTGTGGTGGGAAGGGACGGCCTTCCCTGCCCTGCAGTCTGCCTTGCCGTGAGGGAAGAGCTGTGGTACCTGTTTCAGGACGGAGTCGGCCTCTGTTTCAGGAATATGGAGCGGGGCGTCACGCATGATTATACCGCGGCGGCGATGAAGGAAAAGAAGCTCGGGATATACCGCGAGATGATTCTGAAATGGAACAGGATAAGCCTGATACTGAAAGGCGCAAGCGACGACGATGTGAAGAAGATTCTTGTTGAGTCAAGGAAGTCAGCCGAAACCGCCAGCGCGGCAAAATCGGACTTTCTCGCCAACATGTCCCACGAGTTGAGAACGTCGCTTAATTCAATCATCGGTTTTTCAGAACTGATGCTTGACAATATGACAGGGGAGCTTACCGGAAAACAGAGGGAGTATGTTGCAGACATACTTGAAAGCGGAAAACACCTGCTGGAACTGATAAACGATATCCTTGACCTTTCAAAGATAGAAGCGGGCAAGATGGAACTGGAGCTGGAGGAATTTTCGCTGAAAGACCTCATTTTGCGCAGTGTAAGCATGTTCAAGGCAAAGGCGCTGAAGCACAATATAAAAGTGACAGCAGAAATACCTGATAACATAGGGAAGGTGCTGGCGGACGGCACTAAGATAAAACATGTCATTTTCAACCTCTTGAGCAACGCCCTGAAATTCACACCCGACAGCGGACAGGTTGGGATAACCGCAAAGAAGACGGCCAAAGAAATCCTTGTTGCGGTATGGGATACCGGAACCGGCATTGATAAAGAGGATATCCCGAAATTGTTCAATCCTTTCCAGCAGATAGGAAAAACGCCTGCGGAGGTGCAGGAGGGGACAGGGCTGGGGCTTAATCTAAGCAAGCGGCTGGTTGAACTGCAGGGCGGAAAAATATGGGCGGAGAGCGAGGCGGGAAAGGGCTCAAGGTTCAGTTTTACAATACCGGCGAGAGAATAGGCGATGGCAAAAATACTGATTGTGGAAGACAATGAAATCAACCGGAAGCTTTTTGAACGCATTGTTTCTTCCATGGGGCACGAAACGCTTACCGCCAACAACGGCAGGGAGGGGATAGAAGTTGCCGCAGAGAATCTTCCCGACCTAGTGCTTATGGATATAAAGATGCCCGTGATGGACGGGAGCGAAGCGCTGAAGGCCTTGAAAGCCGGAGAAAAAACAAAGAAGATTCCCGTGATAGCCGTTACGGCATATGCGATGAAGGGCGACAGAGAACGGTTTCTCGCCGAAGGTTTTACCGGCTATATCGCCAAGCCCGTCAAAAGGGACGATTTTATAAAAACGGTGAAAAGCGTCCTGGAGAAAAAAGATGGATAAGGGAAGACAGCCAAGGGTTCTTATAGTAAACGATAACGGCGCGGAACTGCGCCTGATGGAGGCGCTTCTGCAAAACGAAGGATACCTCTTTGAAGCGGCGGAAAACGGACATGAAGCCATAGAAAAAACAGGAAAATTCCTGCCGGACCTGATTCTCCTTGATATCCTTATGCCGGGCATGGACGGGTTTGAAGTATGCAGAAAGCTGAAAGAATCTCCCGGCACCTGCTACATCCCCGTTGTATTTGTTACCATCCTTGAGGACAAGGAAACGCGGATTATGGGACTGGAATGCGGGGCGGTTGATTTTATTACAAAACCGATAGACAGGATAGAGTTTACGATGCGGATAAGAAACCTCCTTAAAATAAAGGAATTTGAGGATTTTCTGAAAAGGCACGCCGAAATACTCCGGCAGGAGGTTGATGCACAGACGGGGAAACTGCAGGAGACCGTTGAAAAACTTCAGAAAACCACAGAAGACGTTGTAAGGATGATGGCAAAGATGTCTGAAATACGCGATCCGTATACGTCGGGGCACCAGCGCAGAGTTGCCGAACTCGCACAGGCAATTGCGAAAGAAATGGGGATTGACAAAGACACCAGAAAAAATATCCTTATGACGGGGTTGATACACGATGTCGGCAAGATTGCCGTTCCCATTGAACTGCTGACAAAACCCGGGGAGCTTTCCGAGATGGTATTCGGAATTATAAAAACTCACAGCAGGGAGGGGGCAAACCTTGTTAAGGATTTTGAACTGCCCTGGCCTGTCGCAGATATACTTGTCCAGCACCATGAGCGGTTGAACGGAAGCGGGTATCCTGACGGGCTGAAAGACGGGGAAATCAGGATAGAAGCGCGGATACTTGCGGTTGCCGACGTTGTTGAAGCAATGAGCTCCCACAGGCCGTACAGGCCTGCACTCGGAGTGGATAAGGCGCTTGAGGAGATAAGAATAAACCGCGGCGTACTTTATGATCCGATTGCCGTTGATGCATGCGAGAAGGGTATCAGGGAAGGCAAGATTAAACTGGATATTTAATTATAGGCACTCCCTTAAAGAACTTCCTTAAGATGCGCTCAATCACTAAATGGCATAGGATGAGATATTGATTTTATACGGCATGCGTATTTTTTAGGCAATACTGATTATGTT
>CAZAMK010000068.1:0-6659 GCA_964486345.1 uncultured bacterium | reverse complement strand
GGAAAGGATAAGGACGAAACTGGGGCTGACATGCTCGGTGGGCATCGCGCCAAACAAGCTTTTGGCAAAACTTGCCAGCGACATGGTAAAGCCGGACGGGCTCACCGTGATAAAAAGAGAGGATGTGCCGGAGCTGTTTAGGGAACTGCCGGTGGAGAAACTCTGGGGTATCGGGGAAAAGCTCGCTCTAAAATTAAACTCCCTCGGGATAAAAACCTGCAGGGAGCTTGGGGAGTATCCGGAGGAAAAATTAACCGCTGTCTTCGGCGTCAACGGGCATGTCCTTTACCGCATGGGCAGGGGAGAGTATTCCTCGGAGGTGAAACTTTTCTGCCACGAGGAGGAATGCAAATCCATGGGACATTCCTATACGCTGTTCCGCGATACGTCGGATACCGTTCTGGTGGAATCCACCCTTTTCCGGCTCTGCGAGCAGGTCGGCAGAAGGTTGAGAAAAGACGGATACAGCGGCAGGACAGTAACCCTGATTGTGAGATTTTCCGATTTTGAGACGCTGGCCCGGCAGAAAAGCGTGCAGAGCCATACCGATGACGGCGGCATAATCTACGGCGCGGCGCTCTCGGTTATGAAAACGTTCCGGATGAAAAAGCCGGTGCGGTTGGTTGGGGTGAGCGTATCAAACCTCATTAATGGGCAGGAAAGTGTCCTTCTTTTTGAGAGGGACAGGAAGCGTGAACTGCTGGTGTCCGCCGCGGACAGGATAAACGACAGGTTCGGGGAGTTTACCGTTTCCCCGGGGCCGGTTTTAATGGAAAAGTCTCTGGTGCGGAAGAGGCCGTCCCGCTGCGGGTTTGCTTTTAAGAAAGGCGTGGTAAAATGATACGGCAATTAAAATCCTGTAAGGAGTAAGAATTTATGCGAGGATTAAAGAAGGGAGTAATCGCCGCCTTTTTTATTGTTCTGACAATCCATGGTGGTTTGGGATGGATGCAACAGTCTGCCGGAAAAACGAGACTATACGCGGAAGAGATTTATCCGAAGTCACAGCTTGTTGAGCTTAAAGAGGTTATACCGGACATCATTCTTGATATCCGCTACGCATCGGCGGATAATTTCACGGGGAAGATTCTTTATCCTTCCGCCGAATGTTTTTTACTGCCGGAAGCGGCTCTTGCGCTCAAGGTGGTGCAGGATGACCTTAAAAAACAGGGCTTCCGCCTGAAGGTGTACGACGGCTACCGTCCGCTTTCGGTGCAAAAAAAGATGTGGGAGGTCATGCCAGACCTGCGCTACGTCGCCGACCCCCAAAAAGGGTCAATGCATAACAGAGGCTGTGCTGTAGATGTCACGTTGATTGACATGGAGGGAAACCCCGTTGAAATGCCCACCGGATACGACGTGTTTACCGAAAAAGCGCATCGCGATTATCAGAAGTTATCCGCCGCCGCAATTGAACACCGGCGCATTCTGAAGGAAGCGATGGAAAAGCGGGGATTTGCTTCAATTAGAACCGAGTGGTGGCACTTCAGCTTCAAAGCTTCCCAAAACAAGCGCGTTCTGAATATCCCTTTTGAAAAATTAAAAGCTGAAAACCATTCGGATCAAAGATAACCCGTCTATGATTTTTTCACGGGGATTATGCCTGCCATTTCCCCGACTACGTTTATCAATTCGGCATTTGCGGGAACTACAACCTTTGTGTTTCCGGCAAGGGCGGTTTCCACCGCCTGAAGCTTCCTCAAAATTTGCGCGTTGCCCACGAAATATTTTTCCGCCGCTTCGTTTACCAGCCGTATAGCTTCGGCTTCGCCCTCGGACTGCAGTATCCTCGCCTGTTTGATGCCTTCCGCCTTTTTAATCTCCGCTCTCTTCACTCCGTCGGCTGTTGTTTCGGTCGCGGTTGCAAAGTCTATGGCGGCAATCTTTTCGTTTTCCGCTTTTACGACCTTGTTCATCGTTTCCTGAACGTCTTCCGGCGGCGAGATTTCCTTCAGTTCCGTGCGCACGATTTCAATGCCCCAGCTTGACGTTTCATCCCGGAGAGTTTTGTGCAGTTCCAGGTTGATCTTGCCTCTTTCGCTGTTTGCGGATTTAAGAGTCAGCGTGCCGATGATATTTCTTAAGGTTGTCCTTGCGAGGTTGACTATCTGCCACTGGTAGTTGTTCACGTTGTACTGGCTGTTCTTGACGTTCTCTGCGTCGGATTTGACCTTGAAATAAACCTGCGCGTCAACCCGCGCGTTCAAGTTGTCGTTGGTAATAATCTCCTGCGGGTCGGCGTCAACCATCTGCTCGGTGACGTTTATGCGGTATATCTGCTCTATGATGGGAAAAACCCAGTGAAAGCCCGGACCTGCAAAACGGTTATACTTGCCTAACCTCTCAACCAGCCCCCTGTGCGTAGGCCTGACTATTTTTATGCCCAGAAGAAAAATAAAAACTGCAATTCCAATCCAGTGATAAGCGTTCATTCTTACCTCCCGTTGTATTCCGACGTTTCGGGATGAAAGCCGGCAGTCTTATTGTACTCCCCCTGCTTGAAAAGTCAAATGGACAACAGGTGGTTTTGCACGTATTGACGCCTGCGGGGAAATTGAATAGAATATTTGGAATATGTCTAAGGGGGACACTATGTCAAAAGAGTTTAAGATAGGGGTGATTGGGATAGGGCGCCGGGGCGCTCTTGCGCGGCATGCGCATAAGCCGGAAGAGGGAGTTTGCGTTGTGGCGGGGGCGGATATAAACGAAAAAGAATTCGCAGGATTTAAAGAAAAATACGGCCCAGAAGTTTTCGTTGCAACCGACTACATGAAGATGCTGGAAATTAAAAATATAGACGCAGTTTTTGTAACCTCTCCGGATTTTCTCCACGAAGAGCATGCAATAGCGGCTCTGGAATCGGAGAAAGACGTTTATCTGGAAAAACCCATGGCAATAACGGTGGAGGGATGCGACAGAATCCTTGAAACCGCCTTCCGGTTTAAAAGAAAGGTTTACGTCGGGCATAATATGAGGCATTTGAGTTTTGTCAAAAAGATGAAGGAGCTTATTGACGAAGGAAGAATAGGAGAGGTAAAGGCGGGTTGGTGCAGGCATTTCATATCTTACGGCGGCGATTCCTATTTCAAGGACTGGCATGCCGAACGCAGAAAGACCGAAAGCCTTCTTCTGCAAAAAGGGTCGCATGACATAGATGTTCTGCACTGGCTCTGCGGGGGATTCTCAAAACGTGTAACCGCGGTGGGCGGATTGACTGTGTATAACAGGATAAAGGACAGACACAGTTCTTCGGAAAGAGGAGACGCAAGTAGGCATCTTGAAAACTGGCCGCCGCTTTCTCAGAAAGGATTGAATCCCGTAACGGACGTTGAGGATATAAGCATGATGCTGATGGAGATGGACAACGGAGTTTTTGCATCATACCAGCAGTGCCATTACACTCCTGACGCGTGGAGAAACTATACTATAATAGGCACCGAGGGCCGCATTGAGAATTTCGGGGACCGGCCGGGGGCAACGTTTATACGTTTATGGAACAAAAGATATGACTACAATCCATATGGAGACGAAAATCATTTTATACCGGATGTATCAGGAGGGCACGGCGGAGCTGACCCCAATATAGTAAAAGAGTTTATAAACTACGTCAGAGATGGGAATCAGATAACTACTTCGGCAATCGCGGCGCGATACAGCGTGGCGGCAGGGTATTATGCGGCGCAGTCCTTGAGGGGAGGGAATATGCCGTATGAAATACCGCCTGTTCCCGAAGAAATTAACAGGTATTTTTCCCGCGATACAGTATGAATCTTAGAAAGAATTGCAGTTTCCACTCTATTCCCGTTGCGGGTTCGCCACGCATACCGGATATACGCGCAAAAATTATTTTTTATCCTTAACCGGAGGTTTTTTCTCAATTTCCTTTTCAGGGCGCGGGAGTACCGCTTCCTTTAGCAGGTTCAGATTCTTATCAAATTTGTAAAGCGTGTTTCCCCGCAGAACTATTATCCCGCCGTTGTCGGTAGGAACCATGGATGCCTGCGGTTTCATCTGCATCTGTCCCTGCATGCCCTTCTGCATCATTCCCCTGTTCATTCCTTGTCCCATCATACCGGGTTGAGGCATCATGCCCATTCCCATTCCGCGTCCCATCTGATGCTGCGGCATTTCCTTGCCCATCATGGGGCACATCATGCCCTGTTGTTTCTGCATACCCTGCTGTTGTATTCCCTGCTGCATTCTTCTCCTCATCTGTATCTGCTCTCTGTTCGGCATGCACTTTCCATCTTCGCACATGCTTTCTTTTTGCGCCGGCGGCTGCATACCGGGTTTCGCTTCCTGGCAAAATCCTGCGCTTGCCGCGAGCATTACGGCAAGGCAAACTATTACGTTTCTCTTCATACTGACCTCCCTGTAGTCCGTTTTAAGACCCTTTTGCATTACACTTTAGACATGCGGCAAGCAATAAGGTTTAGTGTACCTTTTTTATGTAACCGCTCCGCTTAAACCTTATCCGGCTATGTTTTTTTCACACGAGGTAAACCTACACTAAACCTTTTACGGCGGCAGGAGTCATAATAGTAGAAAAAGGGGGTGAATTTCCATGAAGAAAATTATAAGGAATTTTGTAAAAGGCACCGCATTTGTATTTGTTGCTCTCTTTGTTGTCATGTCCGCGGCGCCGGTGCAGGGGTACAGCGAGAGGGACAGAGCTGAAGAATTCAGCAAGGCGGAGCTAACGCAGATGCTCGCCCCCATTGCCCTTTATCCGGATTCCCTGCTTGCCCAGATACTGATGGCGTCAACCTATCCCCTTGAGATTGTGGAGGCGGAACGCTGGATGACCAGGAACAATAATCCGGAGGGGGACAGGCTTTACAGCGCCCTTATGGAAAAGGACTGGGATACCAGCGTTAAGTCGCTCTGCAATTTCCCCGACGTACTCTCCGCTTTGAGCGATAAACTGGACCAGACGAGAAAGCTGGGGGACGCTTTTCTCGGGCAGGAGGAAGAAGTCATTGACGTTGTCCAGGAACTGCGCGACAGGGCGTACAAAGAAGGGAATCTCAAGAGCAACAGGGAGCAGAAAGTAATTGTAGAACGTAAGATTATAAGGATTGAGCCGGTAGTTTCCAGCGTTGTATATGTGCCGGTATATGACCCGCTTTACGTATACGGCCGGTGGAGTTATCCGGCTTACCGGCCATATTACTGGTATTCTCCTCCAGGTTTTGCCTTCGGGGCGAGGTATGTCCAGTACAGCTCTCCGTTTTATATAAGCATAGGATGGTTTTCCTGGACATCTTTTGACTGGCCTAATTTTAGCATCTACATAGTTTTAGGAGACGCTTGCAGATACCATAGGCCGGTTGTCCACCGGTATTACGATGAGCCTTACTGGCGGCACGACACGTACCACAGGAGAGGGGTTGATTACAGGGACAGGGATACGAGAGACAGGTTTGAGAAAAGACCGCCGAGCCTTGTCCTGAAAGATCCTGTGCCGCGGATTTCCCCTCCGGACGAAAGGCATAAAGGGCCGGATTCTCCCGACGAAGACAGGGGGGGTGATAGAGATAACAGGAGGGAAAGGCCGGAAAGCAATATAGTTCAGCCGGCGCCTCCGAAAGATGAACCGTATGCAATAATTAAACCTTTGATTCCGGACGAAGACAATAGGGATGAGAAGAAGCCGTCTCGGGGAAAACCTGAAAATGTGATAGTCAAACCCGAACCTTCAAGAGATAAACCGTCTGTTATAGCTAAACCGGGTTCTCCCAACGACCGCCGGTATGACGATGGTGATTCCCGGAAGGCAAAGCCGGAAAAGAAGATAATCACGCCCGAAATTTCAAGAGAAACAAAAGATAAATCCCGCGAAAAGTCCCCGGAGGTTATTGACGACGATTCTTATGACGGCAGAACCTTCACCCGCGACAGGGATAACACGCGCGGCGAAGAGGTGAAAGTTGTTCTTGGCAAAATGATAGAGCGCGCCGCAGACGCTTTTCAGAACAGAGAGAAACCGCAGGAGCGGGAGAAGAGCGGCCATGAAAACAGAAAAGGGAAGGGCGGCCGCAGGTAAAGCAGGAAGTATTTGTTCCGTATAGTATTTCCCATCCCTTGAGGGGAATAAGAGGAGGGTGATTTAAGTTTCTTTCACTCCCACCTTAGTCCTCCCCCATCAAGGGGGAGGAAACCTTTAGTGTTATTCTTCTTCCATGATGGCGTCGTAAAATTTCAGGAGGTTTTTCCTGTCGTCGCCTTCCATAAACTTCATGGCATCCCTCGGATGCTGGTTAAGAAGCCCTGTAAGCATGTAGGGTATGTCAAATCCCCAGCGCAGTTTTTCCCGCAGGGGCTCAACGTGTTCCTGTATGCACTGGATGACGGGACGCAGGTTGAACTTCGGGTTGTGCAGGAATCCGAGCAGGAGTTCAATCTGGCAGTTGCCCGCGCCTCTTCCCAGTCCCGCCATGCTCGCGTCCAGCCTGCTTGCGCCGGCAATAAGCGATTCTACGGTATTGGCGTATGCCAATTGCTGGTTGTTATGTGTATGAATGCCGACCTCTTTCCCAGCCGCTTTGGCATATTTCATGTACTTGAGCGTCAGGTCGCGTATTTGTTCTCCGTAGAAGGCTCCGAAGCTGTCAACGATGTAAATGACGTTCACGTCGCTTGCCGCAAGCGCCGCAAGC
>CAZAMK010000067.1:0-6676 GCA_964486345.1 uncultured bacterium | reverse complement strand
AAAGATTTTGAGAAAAAACTGAAAGAAACGGCGCCCGAAGGTTTTGAGATGATTTACGATTCCGCAGGGATTCCTGCCGCGATAGACAGGGCGGTCGGCCATGCTAAAAGATGGGGACGACTGCTTCTGCAGGCGCAGTACTTTGACAAAGAACACCGGACGATTGATATAGACCGGATAAAGTTGAAAGAGATGACTGTGAAAACCACCTGCGGGATAGACAGCGACGATTGGGACGGCACTTTTACGGAGATAAAGAAACGGCGGTTAAACATAGCCCCGCTTATCACGCACAGGTTTGACAGCAAAGACTGCCTGAAAGGGTACAAACTGCTGTTGGAAGGCAAGCCGTTTAACATGGGGATTGTGTTTACGTGGACAAAATAAAGCGTTTAGCGGGTAGCGTAGAGCGTTTAGAGAAACGCAAAAACAATTTCGTTTCATATTTCACGCTTTTACAGGGTTGAGATTACCGCGCAAAAAACACTCGCACCGACAAGAAACGTCGGTTCGGGGTAAAGGGGGGGGAAATGGAAAAGATATTCAGAATAGAGGATGCGGAATTTGAAAAAAGATGGAAGGCGGTGCAGAAGAGAGTAAAAGAGAAGGGGTTGGATATGCTTATAGCCCACTCCGGAGAAGCCGACTTCGCCAACGTGCGCTACCTTTCTAATTACTGGCCGATATTTGAATGTGCAGGGGTGATTGTTCCGAAAGAAGGGGAACCTGCACTGCTGATAGGCCCTGAAAGCGAAACGTTTGCAAAGGATTCAAGCCGCCTGCCTAAAATCTACAAACTGGTTGAGTACAGAGAAAGCGCAGAGCCGGAGTATCCCGATATAAAGGTGGATACTTTTTCTTCAATTTTCAAGGAAATGTTTGGGGGAAAAGTTAATAAAATAGGTATTGCGAGCTATCAGATTTTCCCCCTGCCGGTTTACGAGGGGATAAAGAAGGCGGCGCCAAACGCGGAACTGATAAAAAGCGACGAGTTAATCGTTGACCTTCGGATAATAAAGAGCGCCGTTGAGCTGGAAATGCTGAAGGAGGCGTTCCGCATAGCGGAGTTCGCCCTTGAGAAAACACTTCCGCTCATGAAGCCGGAGATGACGGAATTGCAGGTAGTCGGTATAATAGAAGAAGCTCTCTATTCGGAAGGCGCGGAGTACGAGGGGCATCCACAGTACGTCCTTGCGGGACGGAATTCCAACCACGCCATAGGCAGGCCCGGATATGCGAAACTGGGCAGGAGCAACCTGATACAGCTGAATATCGGAGCGCGAGTCGCCGGATATTCTTCGAGCGTGGGAAGGCCGGTATGCATAGGGCCGATGACTCCCGATATGAAGAAACTGGTGCAGGCGGGCCTGGACATGCATTTTAAGACAATGGAGTGGATGAAAGCGGGAGTGAAGGCGAACGAGGTGGTAAAGAAATTTTACGAGTACGGAGAAAAAATCGGGGTTGGCAAAAATATCCTTTACGGGCCCTGTCACGGGCTGGGGATGATGGAGGTTGAAAAGCCGTGGATGGAATCGCGGTCAGAGTACCTGCTCCAGGAGAATATGACTTTTCAGGTTGACACATTCCTCTACTGCGAAGAATACGGGTTAAGGTGGGAAAACGGGGTTGTAGTTACGAAAGACGGGGTAAAGACATTCTCCGACAAGCTGAACAAGATAATTGAGCTGTGATGTTATAAAACCTAACGGTTTGTCATTGCGAGCCCCGTTTTATCGGGGCGCGGCAATCTGGCGTATTATGCTACTCCGGCATGTTTTAAGCCGGAGACCAAAATAATTTCTGAATCCCTGCTTAGTTTATCCCTGCGGATATTAAGCAGGGACAGGGATGACAAACTGCGTCAGATTGCTTCGCTGCGCTCGCAATGACAAGCACAGTGAAGGAGGGGAAATTGCAATGAGATACGAGATGATGTTTGCCGGACAGTTAAGAGATGCCATCAAAAAGAATACTCCGGTTGTACTGCCTGTCGGCGTGCTGGAATACCATGCCGAACACGCAGTCTTCGGAGTTGACACACTGCTGGTCGTAAAAGCTGTGGAATTTCTTGAAAAGGAAATGGATTTGATAATGTTCCCGCCGTTTTACTACGGAGCCGCCAGTTACGCGGTAGAGCCGCCGGAGAACAACGGGACGATACACGTTCCCGCCGGCACGCTGAACCTTTTTGGAAAAGACCTCTTCAGAAGCATGCTCCGGGTGGGACTGCGAAATATTCATATTTTCATTCACCACCAGAGTGAAAATTTCACGGCGGGAATGCCCACGGACCTTGCATTCAAGCTTGCCGCAAGGGAAGCAATATTTGAATGTATTGAAAAGGAACGGGGCGACGGATGGTGGGGAAACGAAAGCATGAAAGATTATTATTCCATGCACGAAAAGGGTTCGGACCCGTTCAACTGGATTAAGATACACCCTTTCATGGACGCGGAAACGCAGAAAAAGTATCCTATAGACCACGCAAGCGAGCAGGAAACTTCTCTTATGCTCGCTTTCTGTCCCGAAGGCGTGGACATGAAACGGTTTTCGGAAAAAAAGTGGTACAGCGCCGGCGCAAAAAAAGCAACCATTGAATACGGCCTTGCCGCCAGAGAGATGATACTCAAAAGCATGAGGGAAATCCTGAAAGGATAAACTGTTTACCTGAATCAAAAAATGTCATATGCTCATCCCGAAAGTTGACAATAAGAGGGCAATAACATAACAGCCATGAGCGAAAAGAAACAACTGCTGCCGGCTCTGCCGCAGATTAATAAGCAGAAAGAAGGCCGGAGAGTTCGTGAAGGAAGAAGAAAATGGGAAAGGAAAAAGATACGTTCGGCATAAGGATAATACGCTCCCCCTGGAGCGATTTTTCCGGACGGGAGATAGAAAACTCTGTAAAAACGCATCCCGACAGCTACCTTAAAGAAATTTCGGCGCAGGGATTTAATGCGGTATGGCTGCACTGCATATTGAGAGATATAGTTGCCTGCGATTCCTTTCCCGAGTTCGGCAAAAAAGAGAAGGAACAGATTCCCGCTCTGAATAAAATGGTGGAAAAGGCGGCTAAATACGGACTGAAGGTCTTCCTCTATTTCTGCGAGCCGAGGGGTTTCAGGGAAAAAGACGCCTTCTGGAATAACAACCCCGACGTTAAAGGACAGCCGGCGGATTTTCAAGGAACGGGAGAATACAGCGGCAGATACCTTGCCCTCTGTTCAAGTACTCAAAGAGTAAAAGATTTTCTCTATCAGAGCAGTTACAACCTGTTTCGCAAGGTACCCGGCCTGGGCGGGGTATTCATGATAACGGCAAGCGAGTTCCATACCCATTGCTATTCGCATTTACCGATACCGCAGAAGGATTTTAACGACCCTCAAATGGCTGAATGGGCAAAAGCTCAATTTTCATGCGCAAGGTGTGCAAAAAGAGAACCCTACGAGGTCGTCTCCGAGATAATCACCCTTGTAAACAAAGGTGTAAAATCTGCCAGCCCGGCGGCGGAGGTGATTGCGTGGAACTGGAGCTGGTATTTTGTTGAAGAGGAGCCGCAGAAAAAACTTATCAGCCGCCTGCCGCAGGACGTAATCCTGATGGCCACGCTTGAAAGGGGCGGATGGAAGAAGGTTCTCAATAAACGCCTGTTGGTGGATGAATACAGTTTTGCGTATACCGGCCCATCTCCGACATTCAAGGATGTTTTTCGTGAGGCGCAGAAAAGAAGAATGAGGGTGATGGCAAAAATTCAGATAGGCACTACCCATGAACTTGTCACCGTACCCTATATCCCTGTTCCTCATATTCTTGCGGAGAAACTGCACAGGATGAGAAAAATGGGTGTTTACGGTTACCTGGGATGCTGGATATTCGGAGGTAACGTCTCCCTGATGAGCAGGGTTGCTGGGAAGATGTCAATCAACCCGCTTCTTTCCCCCTCTCAGGCGATCAAGGAAGCCGCTGTTGAGGAATTCGGAGAGGAATCGTCCAAGTATGTAATAAAAGCGTGGAAACACTTTGCCTCGGCGTGGAAGATATATCCTTTCAGCATACCGTTTTTATACTATTCGCCCATTAACTATGCAACGGCATATCCTTTTGACCTTTCCGCCCGAACTGTACCTGAAATACCCTCGTGGCTTCCGCTCCCTAAAGATTCCGGCGGACATCTCGCTGTCGGCGATAACGTCAAAACATGGATAGAGCCTTTCACAGCCGGATTTGTAGCAAGAGTTCTGAAAAAACTTCTGACGGAATGGGGAAAAGGGATTGAGGCTCTGGAGAAAGGCGCAAAAAAACATCAGGCGGACGCACGTTACCGGAAAGAAACGGATATGGCCGTGCACATATCGCTGTCAATCCGCAGTACGATAAACATCATTGAATTTTACAGCCTGCTTAAAAAGTACAGGAAAAACGCTCCGGGTGCAAAAAACTCAAAGAAAAAACTGCTGGAAGACGAACTTGCCATAGCGGAAAAGGACAGGGGGATTATAGAAAAAAATCCCGATTTCGGATATCATTCCGAAGCGCACGAATATTTCATAACTGCGGATGACCTCAACTATAAAATTGAGCTTCTAAAAAAGCAGATTGAGGCTGTGTAGCAAAAAGTCACTTTTTTCTCATTCGCGACAGGAGTTTTTCTTCAAAAACAGTGTAGAGTATGGGAATAAAAAATAGAGTCATCAGGAAGCTCACGATAAGTCCCCCTATAATAGTGAACCCAAGGGGAGCCCATATTTCCGAACCTTCTCCTTTTGACAATGCCATGGGAACAAGTCCGAAAACCGTAGTCAGCGTTGTCATGAGAACAGGCCGGAGTCTTAACTTGCCGGCTTCCACCACCGCCTCATGCAGTTCCACTCCCTGTTCTCTCAATTGCTTTATAAAACTTATCAATACAATGCCTGTTTCCACGCCTATGCCCACTATCATTATAAGCCCGAGAAAAGAAACGATGGAAAGCGTGTTTCCTGTCAAAAGAAGCGCCCAGATTACGCCTATCAGTGAGAAAGGAACGGCGAACATTATTACAAAAGGGTCTATAAGGGATTCAAACTGGCTTGCCATAATCATAAATACCAGTATTATGCCCAGGATTAAGGCAAAGCCCATGCTCTTAAAAGTTTTCTGCTGTTCCTGGAACTCGCCGCCGAAATTCATGGAAAAACCGGGCGGGAGTTCAATGGTGTCAAGTTTTTCCCTCGCTTCGCGTACAACTTGTCCAAGCGCCCTGCCGTAAATTTCCCCCTCCACCTTCACTATCCTCTCTCTTTCCTTCCTTTCTATTTTCAAAGGTCCTTCCGCTCTTACTACTCTCGCCACCTGGGATAAGGACACCTGTCTGCCGGAAGGAAGAGGAACAAGCAGATTTTCCAGTTCCTCTATTCTGCTTCTGTCTTCTTCCTTCAATCTTACCTGAATGTCAAACTCATCTCCCTCTTCCCTGTAATATGTTGCCACAGTTCCCTGGAAACCCGTTGCGACGACATCAGAAATGCCTGCCGCGTTCAGTCCGAGCAATGATGCTTTGTCTCTGTCTATCAGTATCTGCAGTTCCGGCCGGCCTTCTTTTCTGGATATTTCAACGTCGTCCACCCCGTCTATGCCTTTCAGTATGTCTGCAACCTTCAGGGAAAGCTCCCTTGCATGGTCAAAATTATAACCTCTTATTTCCACCGACAACGGTTTGCCCGTTCCGAGCAGGGCGTCACCCATTGAAGAAGGGTCGTATCTTACCTCCGCGCCGGGAAAGATGCCCAGCTTCTCTCTCAATTCATACGCAATCTGCCGCGGCGATCTCTTCCTTTTAGACTTGCTTACAAGCTTTATCATCACCTCGCCGATATTGGATGCCTGTTCTCCTCCCATTATGGAGCCCGTGCCGCTTTCTCCCAGACCCCAGCTTGAACTGCTCACCTCCAATTCAGGAACCTCCTTGTAGATAATTTCTTCAACCGCCTTGGTAACCTCTCCGGTTTTCTCATACCTTGTCCCGACAGGAAGGGTGACTGCAAAAGACATTCTCCCTTCATCCTGTTCTGGCATAAATTCAGTTCCGACGAATTTAACAAGAAATAAACTCGCAAACAAAATCAGGGTGCTTGCGACAATCACCCTTTTTCTGTGTCTAAGAGCCCACTTCAGGAAATTTTCGTAATTTTTATCCAGTTTTGCAAACCATGCGTTGGTAAACGAATATGCTCTCTCCAAAAGACCTTTTTTCTTTTTTGAACCGGAATTTTCTTTTTTAACGGATAATAGTTTGGCGCTAAGCATCGGAATAAGCGTCAGTGCCGTGAACAGGGACGCAATCATTGCTATGGAGCAGACATAAGCGAGTTCGCCGAAAAATTCCGCCGCCAGTCCGCCGGTAAACATTACAGGGATGAATATCGCCACTATGCAAAGGACGGAAGCCGTTATGGCGCCTGCGACTTCTTTCCCTCCCTCAATACAGGATTTTATCAGTTCTTCCCCTTCCTCCAGATGGCGATGTATATTCTCAAAGACCACGATTGCCGCATCCACAACCATGCCTATGGCGATTGCCAGGGCAGATAAAGAAATGATGTTTATCGTATAGCCACCCATATATAAGAAAATGAAGGTTATAATAAGGGATATCGGAATTGCGCTTGCTATGATAAGAGAAGAGCCCAAACTT
>CAZAMK010000066.1:0-6799 GCA_964486345.1 uncultured bacterium | reverse complement strand
GAGCAGGATTATACCTACGCTTGAAAAGGTTTATGAATATTTTAAATCCTCCAGGATGGATTTTGAAATCATAGTGGTTGACGACGGCAGTAAAGACAATACAGTTAAAATAGTCGGGCAATGGCAGAAAACAAAATTCTTTTCCTCCCCATCGAGGGGGGAGGATGATGGTGGGGGTGAAAGAATAAGGATTATTTCCCACATAAAGAACAAAGGAAAGGGAGCGGCTGTGAGAACAGGGGTTCTCGGCGCGGAGGGAGACCTGATTCTTTTCTCGGATGCGGATTTGTCAACGCCGGTAGAAGAGTTTGAGAAACTTAAAAAAGCGATTGAAGAAGGTTATGATATTGCGATAGGTTCAAGGGGTATGCCTGAATCGGACGTTAAAATAAAACAGAACCTGTTGAGGAGAATGATAGGCGGAATAGGTTCATATGTGATAAAACTTCTGGTCATAAAGAAGTTTGCCGATACCCAGTGCGGGTTTAAGATATTTAAAAAAGATAAGGGCAGGGCGCTTTTTCGCAGGCAGAAGATATCAGGGTTTGCTTTTGACGTGGAAATACTTTACAGGGCAGTTAAGAGAAACTATAAAATTAAGGAAGTGCCTGTCGTATGGATGAATTCTTCGTTGAGCAGAGTTGATGCGTTGAGGGACCCTTTAAGGGTTTTGAGGGATTTGTTCAGGATTCGCACCGGATTGTAAAATGGCAAAAATTGAATTTTCCATTGTGATGAAAGTGGTTTCAAAGAAAGATAACATAAAATGAAAAAAGAGTTTAGGGATATTCCGATAATCATGTCTGAAGGTAATATGGATAAGCTATACAACCATTCAACCTGGCCGGTTAGATTTGTTCACAATGGCAGGTTGATGTCTATAATAAAAACGATTCCTGAAAAGTCCGGTCTTAAGATATTGGATGCCGGATGCGGAGAAGGCCATTTGATAAGTAAGATGATAGAGAACAATATTGAAGGTGTTTTTTGGGGCGTAGATAATACTGAAGTTTCACTGAAGCAGGCAATCAAGAGGTGTCCATCAGCTGAGTTTAAGAAAGGGAATATTATGCGTTTAGATGCTTTTAAAGATGATTTTTTTGATGTGGTAATATGTACGGAGGTTTTAGAACATATATTGGAATACGGAAAGGCAATTCAGGAATTAAAAAGAGTTCTTAAAAAAGAGGGTGTGTTAATAGTTACTTTTCCAAATGAAAAGCTATGGACTCTCGGAAGATTTTTCCTGGGTAGAAGGCCAGTCAAGCTGCCTGGCCATGTAAATTCATTTACCCCTGAAAAGATTGTTAATAAAGTGGGTTTGAAATGCATGGTAAGGAGGAACTTACCATTCAATTTACCCTTTTTCTTCTCTCTATGTGCATTAATAATGTTTCAAAAATAAATATTTTAAATATTTCGTGAAGGCTTTAAGACAAAGAAATTTGAATAAGGAGTTACTGAATGGCACTGAAAAAACTGAATATAGGATGCGGACGTGACATAAAAAAAGACTGCATAAATCTTGATTGCATGGAAAGAGGAGGAGTGGACGTGTGCTGGGATTTGAATGAATATCCGTGGCCTTTTGAAGACAACACTTTTTCTGAAATTCATGCAAATCATATCCTTGAACACATTGATGATTTGAAAAAAACGATGGAAGAAATACAACGGGTTTGCGCTGACGGTGCAAGGATTTTTATTACCGTTCCTCATTTCAGTTTCGTGGGTGCGTACTGGGACCCGACTCATAAAAGGTTTTTCAGCTATTTTACATTTGATTATCTTGAAACGGGGACATACGGATTTCCTCTTTTCAGGACAGCGCGGAAAAAACTGAATTTTACAGGTCAGAAATTTACTTTTCTCAACCGCGTTTTCAATCCTTTCCTGAATCTATCTCCGGTGCTCTACGAAAGATTTTTTTGCTGGATATTCCCCTGTGCCGAGGTTAAGGCAGAACTGGAGGTTTTGAAACAGGATGGACAACCCGGTTCGATTTTGCAGGATAAGCAGAGCGGTTTGCCGCGTAAGGGACATGTAAGTTGGAGGAAAAAGGTTTTCTGACTGATACTACGGAGACGGAGAAATGAAACTCAACAGGGATTATGCCGGAGATAAGATAACGAATTGGCCGAAAGTAACTTTTATTGTGTGCACTTACAATTGCAGGGAAAATGCAAAAAATTGTTTTACAAGCATAAAAGAACAGGATTATCCGGGAGAGGTTGAGTTTATTGCCAGCGATGGCGGTTCTACGGACGGGACTGTTGAACTGCTTGAAAAAATGGGAGTGAAGGTTTTATTTAACAAGGAGAAATATCCCGAGGGCAGAGGGCGCGGCAAGTGGCTCGGATATAAAAATGCAACGGGGGATATCGTTATTTTCATAGATTCGGACAATACTCTTGTTGAGAAAATATGGCTAAGAGAAATGGTAAAACCCCTTGCGTCCGACGCGTCCGTCAATTTCTGCATCTGCAGGATGGCCGTCGTTAAAACGGACAAGGCGATAAACAGATACCTAAGTTTTATAGGCACGGACCCTTTTGTTGCGGATAAGTCAATTGACTCCCTGCTGGCTCTCGGCAAATTGAAATTAACGGATAAAGGAGATTATTACACCTACAACATTACCAAAGAGAATTTAATACTCACAAGCGGATTTTATTTTACAATCTGGAAGAAGAACCTTGATGCGATAGGCGGTTATACGCAGGATACGGACGTTGTGTTCAATCTGGTCCAGAAAGGCATTGCCAATGTGGCGATTGCCAAATATGCCCACGTTCATCATCTGGTATCGGACAGCATAATCATTTTCACGAAAAAAAAATACTGGTGGGCCGACATATATTTCAGGATACAGATACACGGCAGGGATTTTCACTGGATACCCGCCGACAGGAAGGGACGGTTGAAAATCATGCTGAAAATAGTCATGAATTTTTTATTCATACCCGAACTTGTTACGGGCGTAAGAATGAGCATCAGATACAGGGAGCCCGCATGGCTTCTTCATCCCGTTGTGGTGTGGCTCACGACGATGTCGTACGTTCTTGCCTATTTGAAAAACAAAATTTCACCGAGGTGAAAAGTATTTACTCGTTTTCGCAGATTTATCCTCCGTAGCTTTAGCGCAGGAGGAAAGCCACGGCCTTGGCCGTGGATGAATGCGCAGTAGAGTATGTGGAGGAACCACGGGCTTGCCCGTGGGGCTCCACGAAGGTTTTAAAAATGATAAAAAACGGAAAATTCAATATTCTGATTTTAATGCTGATAACTCTTACCGCAGGTTTGACAGGGATAAGGTGGGGAGTGCCTTCTCCGGAGCTGAACGGGCTATATTTTTCAGGGATGGAAGTTACGGAAGAATTTCAGGTAGGTGTAAACTCGCGCCCCGTAAAAATGATTGATGAGGACGACCCTTCAAAACTGCCGCGTTCGGTTTATAATTCTATACGCACCTATCATCCGGATGAATACTATATTATCAAAAGCATGGCTGTGATTAAGCCGGGGGAATTGGATTTCCATCCGAGGCAGTTTTCCATAGGAGGGGCGTATCTGTATCCGCTCGGAGCATTGATTTTTCTTTGTTCAAAGACAGGCCTGCTGAATCTCACAAGAGATATAACCCATTATTTCGCACATCCGGAAGATATTGCCCGGATATATATTTTCGGCAGGTTGGTGACGCTTGTTTTCGGGATGGGAATTGTCCTGCTTGTTTATCTGATTGCGCTTGATATCTGGAAGGAAAAGAAAACTGCTTTCTGGGCGGGATTTCTGACAATTTTCTCTCCGCTTTTTCTTTTGAATATCCATTTTATGTACGTTGACGTCCCTGCTATTTTCTGGGTTATGCTGTCCCTCTTTTTTTCCGTCAGGTATTGTTCCAAATATTACCGCTATGCTCCGTTTCTCATGGGCGCTTCGGCAGGGCTTGCGGCGGGGAGCAAGCTGACGTTTATACTCTCGTTTTTTATCCCCGCATTTGCATTTCTTATGACGGTGAAGAGGGATTCCGTCCGCCGGGCTGTCAGGAATGTTTTCCAGTCCGGCGCCGGCTTTGTTCTGCTGTTCGTGATAACCAACCCGTACTTTTTGTTTATTCTTAAGGAATTGTTTTTCGGAGCCGGGAAGTCAAACGTCTCTTTTTCCTTTGAGCCGTGGTTTTATTTTCAGTCGCTCACCGCAGGTATGGGGGCGGCGCTTCTTTATTTTCTTCTTGCGGGGATTATTTTCTCTTTAAGGAAAGATTATGCGGCGGAGAAGCTTTTAATGCTCGGATGGGTTATTTTCTTTTTTCTCATGCTTTCAAGCTCTGCGGGAAAATTCGCAAGGTATGCACTGCCGGTTGTGCCTCCGCTGATTATCGCGGGTGCGGGCTTCTGGTTTAATTCTTCTCCCTGCAGGAAGACTGCGGAGATGCTGAAAAAAACGGCCGCGGTTCTGGCTGTCATTTTTACTTTTGTCTACGGGTCGGCGTACGGGACGCTTTTTGTCCGGGAGAATGTCAGGACTGCGGCGGGCAAATGGATAAAGGAAAACATCCCGGCCGGAAGCAGTGTGGGCGTTACCGAGGTGCCGTGGCAGTTCCAGATGCCTCCTTTTGATTACGCCGCATATGATTTAACCGTTACGGGCTACGATTTTGACGAGGCGGCCGAAAAAAAGCCGGATTACTTTATCATTTCCTCGTTTCAGGCGCCCGTTCCGCCGTATCCCCTGCGGTTGCAGAAGGAGCGCACGGATTTCTGGGAGGAGTTTAGAGGTTCCGGGCTGTATGGAGAAAAGAAGGTTTTCCGAAAAATGCCGTCATTGCTCGGTATAACTTTCAAAAAGGATGTTCTGCCCGAGGATTTGATATATCTTAATCCCGCAATCGTAATATTTGAGAAGGAATCTTAAGATGAGGAAGTTTTTTGATTATTCCCTGCCCGAAGGGTTCATAGCGCAATATCCGTTGAAAGATAGGGAGAAGGCGCGGCTTATGGTTGTTGAGAGAAAGGGAGAGGGAAATGGCGGGGCAATCAGGGAAGGGATTTTCACCGATGCGGAAGGGTATCTGCACAGCGGTGACGTTCTGGTCTTGAATGACACCAAAGTCATACCTGCCAGGCTTTGGGGGGTTAAAGAGACCGGAGGCAGGGTTGAAATATTCCTTTTGAGGAAAAGCGGGGCATTCAGGTGGGAAGCGCTTGTGAGGGGGAAGGTAAGGGATGGGCAGGTCTGCCGTCTTGAGGATAAGAAAAATCCCGGGTCCGCGGCGGGCGGGACGGTTAAGATAGCAGGCCGTACTGAAAGCGGCAGTTACATAGCAGAGTTTTCCACCGACAGCGAAGATGAGATTTTAAGGTTCGGAGAAACGCCTCTGCCTCCGTACATAAAAAGAAGTCCCGAAGGAGAAGACAAAGATTACTACCAGACCGTGTTTGCGGATAAAAAAGGGGCTGTTGCGGCGCCTACCGCCGGCCTTCATTTTACAAGGGAGATGCTCGGGCGGATTGAGAAGAAAGGAGTAAAGGTTGTTTATATTACGCTTCATATAGGCTGGGCATCCTTCAAAATACTCAAGAATGAAAAGAATACTCCGGGCGCGGAGTACGGGGAGATTCCGGAAGAAACCGCCTCTGCCATAAATTCCGCAAAAAAATCCGGAGGAAGGATTTTTGCCGTGGGTACGAGCGTTGTAAGAGCTCTGGAAAGCTCCGTGCAGGACGGCCGCATAGTTCCCGGGGCGGGGTATACGGATTTGTTCATCCAGACGGGTTTTGACTTCCGCGCGGTTGAAGCGCTTATAACGAATTTTCATCTTCCGGGTTCAACCCATCTTTATCTTGTATGCGCTTTTGCCGGAGTTGATTTGATTGAAAGAGCGTATAACGCCGCCGTTGAGAAGAAGTACAGGTTTTATTCTTACGGGGATGCAATGTTGATTCTATAAAACTTTAATGGGAACTTGCGTTCCCGTTATACGATTGTTATACAATGGATATACAATTGTATAACGCAAACGAAGTTTGCATATATCAGGAACGGAGTTCCTGTATAACTCTACAGATATTCAATAAAAAAATGTTTAATTTCAGGGTGATAAAAAAGGATGGAAAGACGGGGGCGAGGACGGGGGAGATAAAAACACCGCATGGTGTAGTGAAAACTCCTTGTTTTATGCCTGTTGCCACTCTGGGGACTGTAAAAACGCTCTCTTCCGAAGACCTTGCAGGGGATATTGGCGCGGAGATGATTATTGCGAATGCGTACCATCTGTACCTTAAGCCAGGTCTTCACATAATCGGGAAAGCGGGAGGCATCCATAAATTCATGAACTGGAACAAACCGGTCGTGACCGACAGCGGAGGTTTCCAGATATTCAGTCTTGAAGACGTAAAAGTTGAGGAAGACGGCGTTCATTTCAGGTCAAGGATAGACGGCTCCGCCCATTACATCACGCCTGAAAAATCCATGGAGATACAGGGCGTCATAGGGGCGGACATTATCATGGCTTTTGATTACTGCCCGAGGGTATGGAACGATTGCGAAGAAGTTAAAATCAGCGTGGATACAACTTTGAGGTGGGCGGAAAGATGCATTGCCTTCTTTAACTCGCGGGGCGGGGAAAACCAGCGGCTGTTCGGGATTCTGCAGGGCGGAGTTTACAGGGATTTGAGGGAGAAGTGCATTGAAAAGATGTGTGCGATGGATTTTTCGGGATTCGGACTCGGCGGACTAAGCATAGGCGAGCCGTTTGAAAAAACAATGGAAACGGTTGATTTTTCCGTGAAAGGCG
>CAZAMK010000065.1:4661-7040 GCA_964486345.1 uncultured bacterium | reverse complement strand
ACTGCAGAATGAAAAGCAGGGAGATAAGAATGCCGGGCAGGGAGATAAAAGCGGCAACTTATCACGGACTTGTAATTGAAGCGAAGGAAGGCGCGTTGACGGCAGATGTTATTTTTGACATTTGACAGGGGAAAAAAGTAAAAGATCAAAAGTCAAAACTCAAAGATTATGAACTTTTCACTTCTCTCTTTTCCCGCTTTCAGTTAGATGCAAGGGGGTATTGTAGATGAATAAAAAGGAAAAGGCGTATTACCTGGAATTGCTGAACAGGGAAAAAGAAAGAATTTTTAAAAACCTGGGATATCTTAGAGAAGGCATAGGTTCGGGGGAAAAAGGCATTCCGACTCACATAGCCGACCACGGGACGGACGAATTTGAGAAGGGGTTGGACATAGACGTCTCCGATGCCGAAGATAAAATTCTCAATAAGATAAACGCGGCGATAGAGAAAATTTCCGGAAATAAGTACGGGGTGTGCGACGAGTGCGGCAAGGAGATACCAAAATCAAGGTTGAAAGCCCTCCCTTATGCGAAATACTGTATCAGATGCCAAAGAGAGAAAGAAAAAAGTGGCGTGTAGAAATTTAAGCCTGTTTTACTGGGTGGCGTTTTTGGCGATAGCGCTGGACCGGTTGTCAAAGTATCTTATGGTGCGCCTTTTGTCGGGGGACTTTTCCTCGTTGAGGATATTCAGGTATTTTTCCCTGACTCTTGTAAGGAACACGGGCATTTGCTTCGGGATGTTGAGCGGCTTTAACGTGAGAATAGTTGTCATCATCGCTTCCTTTATCATAGGGCTGACAATAATATTTTATCTTCACAGGTGTCCGGCAAAGAGCTCGTACACCGAAACCGCCCTGGGGTTGATAGAGGGAGGGATAGCCGGAAATCTTATAGACAGGATAGCGACCGGCTCCGTCATAGATTTCATTAATTTCCATTTCTGGCCGGTCTTTAACCTCGCCGATTGTTGCATCGTTTCCGGCATAGCGCTTGTTCTTCTTCAACATATGAGGGGGAAAAATGTATCCGGAGTTTCTTAAGATAGGCAATTTCGTAATATACTGGTACGGTGTTTTGATTGCGGCGGGGGTTTTTTTGAGCAGTTGGATTTTTCAGAAGAACGCTTACAGGAGCGGTTATTCGCCGGAACTGGTCTCAAAACTTGTTTTCTGGGTTATCGTATGGGGGATTGCCGGAGGAAGGTTCCTGCATGTGCTTGTCCAGCTTCCGTATTATTACCGACATCCCGTTCACATCTTGAGCATAAGAAACGGAGGCCTTGCGGTTGAAGGGGCTGTCATCGCCGCCCTTGTGTTTATCGCCGTTTACTCCAAAATAAGAAAATTCAATCTCCTGGAGGTGCTTGACCTTCTTGCTTTGACCGTTCCCCTTGGGCAGGCGCTCGGGAGAATTGGGTGTTTCCTGAACGGATGCTGTTCCGGCAGGCCCACCGAAATGTTCACAGGTGTCAGTTTCCCCCCTTTGTATTCCGAAAAAGTGCATCCCACCCAGCTGTATTATTCGGCTTTGTATATTCTTCTCTTCTTTTTTCTCTCGGAAATGAAAAAAAGAAAGATGAAACCAGGGATTATTTTCTGTTTATACATGATGGGATTTGCCCTCATAAGGTATGTTGTGGATATGTTCAGAGGCGATTTGCACACCACTTTTCTGGGGTTGTACCTGACGCAGGTAATAGCGATATTTGTTTTTATGGCGGCAACGGTATGGATGTTCAACATACTAAGAAAAAAGGATAATACGCAATAATATTTGAGAGGAGAACGGCATAATGGCAAAACTGGTGTTCAATTATATTTTCATGGAGCATGAATATAATCTGGAAGGGAAGGAAAACGTGACCGTGGGAAGAATCAATACGAACGACCTTGTGATACCAAATTATGCGCTTTTCAAAAAACTCGCCCCGGATTCACAGAAAACCCTGATTAACGACCTTACCAAGGTTTCCCGTTTCCATGCGACTCTGACCAGGCATGAGGATAACAAGTGGTATGTGGAAGATACCGGCAGTAAGGGGCTCGGCAGCAACTACGGGACGTTTGTCAACGAACTGCGGCTGGAGGTTAAAAAACCTTACCCCATCCGTAATGACGACAGGGTTAAGTTCGGGCCGATTGAGTGTATCTTCATAGACGAATAACTTTCCGGTTTGACTTCACGCATAGGAGCTTCGTTGCCTGCGTCCTCGGCAGCCTTGTGGGAGAGGTCTCCAGACCTCGAAATAATCGGCATCAGGAGATGCCTCCCACACATGTAACTTTTCTGCCGATATCCCATCTAAACAATCATGGAAAATATAAACGAAAAACTTACGGTTAATGCGCAGGAAGCGTTGATGGGGGCGCAGTCTGC
>CAZAMK010000065.1:0-4651 GCA_964486345.1 uncultured bacterium | reverse complement strand
GAAAAGCCATCAGGCGGCGGATTCCGTACACCTGCTTTATTCCGTTGTTGACGGCGATGAGACGGCGGCGGAAATCATGGGGCAGATGAACGTAAAAACCGAGGCCCTCAAAAAAGATATAAACGCCGCGCTTGACAAGATTCCGCAGGTAACCGGACCCGGCGCGGGAAATCTGTATATCACGCCTGCCTTAAACCATACGTTAAACGCCGCTCTCAAAGAATCAAAAGCCATGGGTGACGAGTATGTCAGCGTTGAACATCTCCTGCTCGGTTTGACTTCCGCAGAATCGGGTGTTAGCGAGCTTCTGAAAAAATACGATATCTTCAGGGAGCGACTACTTAAAATCATACAGCAGATGAGAAACGGAGAGAAAGTGACGGATAAAAACGCCGAAACAAAATACAAGGCGCTTGAAAAATACACAAGGGATTTTACAGACCTTGCCCGCAAGGGGAAGCTTGACCCGGTAATAGGCAGGGACGAAGAAATCAGAAGGGTTATACAGGTGCTGTCAAGAAGGACAAAGAACAATCCCGTGCTCATAGGAGAGGCGGGGGTGGGCAAGACCGCCATAGTTGAAGGGCTTGCGAGAAGGATTGTTTCCGGAGATGTCCCTGAAGGTCTGAAGAACAAAAGCGTTCTTGTCCTTGACCTCGGGGCGCTTGTTGCCGGCACCAAGTACAGGGGGGAGTTTGAAGACCGTTTGAAATCCCTGTTGAAAGAACTTGAGAAAAAGGAAGGGGATGCGGTGCTTTTCATAGACGAACTGCATACCCTTGTGGGAGCGGGCGCCGCGGAAGGAGCGATAGATGCCTCCAATATGCTGAAGCCGGCGCTTGCGCGCGGCTTATTGAAGTGCATAGGGGCTACCACTCTTGACGAATACAGAAAGCATATAGAAAAGGACAGGGCTCTTGAAAGAAGGTTTCAGGTTGTATATGTCAAAGAGCCGTCACCGGAGGAGACCGTATCAATTTTGAGGGGGCTGAAAGAAAGGTACGAGGTTCATCACGGAGTTAAGATAACCGACAGCGCAATTGTTGCCGCATCAATACTGTCGCACAGGTATATAACCGGCAGGTTTCTTCCGGATAAGGCGATAGACCTTATTGACGAAGCGGCAAGCCGCCTGCGGATAGAGACAGACAGCATGCCCGCCGAGCTTGACGAGACTGAAAGGAAGATAAGACAGCTGGAGATAGAAAAACAGGCGCTTAAGAAAGAATCAAAGCCGGAGATAAAAGAGCGCCTTTCCCGTATTGACAAAGAGCTGGAGGACCTTAAGAAAGAAAAGGAGAAGATGCATTCCAAATGGCTTGCGGAGAAAAAGATTGTTGAGAGGATGAGGAAGATAAAAGGCGACATGGAATCCGCGAAAAACATCATAGAGAAGGCGGAAAGGGAAGGGGACCTTGGCAAGGCGGCCGAATACAAGTACGGGAAACTCACGGAACTGCAGAAAAGTCTGGAAGAGGAGACCTCAAAGCTTAAAAAGACGCAGGCGAAAGACGGAGGACTGCTTAAAGACGAAGTGACGGAAGAGGATATAGCGGAAATAATCTCCAAGTGGACGGGCATCCCCGTTTCAAAGATGCTTGAAGGCGAGGTTGAGAAACTCATAAAGATGGAAGACCGCCTTACGGCAAGGGTTGTCGGGCAAAGCGAGGGGATAACAGCGGTGTCCAACGCAATAAGAAGAAACAGGGCGGGTCTTTCCGACCCCAACAGGCCTATCGGCTCTTTTATATTCCTTGGCCCCACAGGAGTGGGCAAGACGGAACTTGCAAAAGCGCTTGCCGGTATACTCTTCAACGATGAAAATGCGCTCCTGCGGATTGACATGAGCGAGTATATGGAAAAATTTTCAGTCTCGCGGCTCATAGGCGCGCCTCCTGGATATGTAGGGTATGAAGAAGGAGGACAGTTAACCGAAAAAGTGAGAAGAAGGCCCTATAGCGTTATCCTTCTGGACGAGATAGAAAAAGCGCACGCGGAGGTTTTTAACGTTCTCCTGCAATTGCTTGACGAGGGCAGGATGACCGACGGACAGGGCAGAACAGTTGATTTCAGAAATACCGTCATCATAATGACGTCAAATATAGGAAGTCAGTATATCACCATGTTCAAGGACGAAGGCGCGATGAAGGAAAAGATAAATGATGTTCTGAAAAGCACCTTCAGGCCCGAATTTCTCAACAGGGTGGATGAGATTATCACCTTCAACAAACTCAAAAAAGAAGACCTTCTGAAGATAGTGGATATCCAGACGGCGTACCTGCAGAAGCGTCTTGACGAGAGAAAGATAAAAATCAGCTTCTCCGATGCCGTACGGGCATATCTTGCGGAAAAAGGATACGATGAAGTTTATGGCGCAAGGCCTCTTAAACGCCTTATCCAGAAAGAGATAGAAAACCCGCTTGCTCTAAAGGTTCTTGCCGGCGAGGCAAAAGAGGGCGGCAGTGTGCAGATAGACCTCAAAGACGGCTCACCCGCATTTCTCTTTAAATAGATTCTCTCTCTTTACAATGTGTACGGTTAACGGTACAATAGTTGCGGGAGGCTATAAAATGGATAAAGTGATAGGCGTAGTTGCGACGAGGGAAAATCTGCCGAAAATACTCAAGGAGATTTCTCTCGGAGAAAGATACATTATAACTCAAAGGTCAAAGGCAAAAGCGGTGATAGTGAGTCTTGAAGAAATTGAAACTCTTGAGATACTCGCCGACAAAAAATTGGTCAGGGATATAATTTCCGCAAAAGAAGACATAAAGAATAAACGCTATGTTTCATACGAAGAACACTTCGGAGATAAGGCGTGAAGTATAATCTTTTTTTGACGGACACCTTCCTGAAAAGTTACAAAAAACTCCCTCGAGAAATTCAAAACAGGGTAAAAGAAAAGATAGTCCTTCTGCGAGACAACCCTTTTGCCGGAAAAAGACTTACAGGTAGCCTGAAAGGAGATTTTTCCTGCAGGACAGGGGATTACCGTATTATTTATTACATTGAAAGAGACGGAGTTTTTATAGAGGCAGTCGGACACAGGAAGGATGTTTATAGAAAGAAAAGATAGAGTTTCGGCATGTCAGAGGAAGCGGGAGAGGACCTGAAGGTTTTTTTCGGTTGCGCCGGTATTTTCAAGAAGGACTCGGTATCCGTTCTCGCCCATCTGCCGGCAGATTCCGGGATTTTCCAGCAGGCGCACCGCTTCCCTGTATAGGCGGTCGTAGCTTTCCACCTCTATGCCTCCTCCTCCCAGTTTTATCTTTTCCCATTCCTCTTTAAAATGCCAGTTGTGTATCCCGAAAAGAACGGGTTTCTTGAATGCAGTGGGCTCTATCGGATTCTGCCCGCCCCACCTGTATAAACTTGCGCCGACGAAGGCGAATTCGCAGATGCTGTAAAAATTGTTAAGCTCCCCGTATGTGTCAACGACTATTACTGAAGATTCCCTTTCACCGGGCATGGAACTGCGTTTTACGTAGTCCATCTTTCTGTTCTGCAGTATTTTATATACGTTCGTTTTATCAAGGTATCTCGGTACGATAACCGTAGCGGTATCGGTGAACTTTTTCAACAGTTTCTGCGCAATATCCGCAATCATGTCCTCTTCTTCCGGGTGAAGAGAGCCGAAGACCACTATCCTGCGGTTTTCCTTTATCCCGAGAGCTCTGCGGATTTCCTGCGGCTTAATTTTTTTGCTCATTTCGTAAGCAAGGTCAAACTTCATGCTTCCCACTATATTCAGGTTTTTTTGTTCCGCTCCGAGGTAGATGAGTTTCTCCGCCTCCTCTTTTGTCCTCATTGTTACGGCTGAAAAAAGAGGCAGGAGTTTTTGCGAAAAAAACCGGATTCTTTTGTATTTCGGGAAAGAGAAAGGCGATATGCGTCCGTTCAGCAGTATAACCGGAATCTTATTGTCGGATGCGATTTTCAAAAGGTTCGGCCAGAGCTCCGTCTCAATAATTACTATAAGTTTGGGATTGATTTTCTTTACCGCCCGCTTCATGACAGGATAAAAATCAATGGGGAAAAAGAGATGCTGTGTACCCGGAAGTTTTTTCTCCGCAACGCGTCTTCCCGTTTTTGTGGCAAGCGTCACGACGACCTTTTCACCCTTCTCCTTCTCCAGCCGTTCCATCAGGGGAGTGACGGAAAGAAACTCGCCTATGGATACCGTATGCATCCATACATTCTTCCGCTCCTGCATTTTCTTACAGGTTTTTTTGTCATAAACGGCAATCCGCTCCTTCCAGTCCCCCGGAAAATTTTTGTCCGGTTTGACTTTGCGCCATATGAAAGGAAGCGATACCAGAAGGCTTGCAAGCAGGAGAATGTTGTAAACCGCCAGGTATAAATAAATCATCCCTATATTTAAAACCGCCCGTCTTCAAAAGTCAAGTTTTTACGCAGTGTTTTATTGACATCACAAAGATACTTTCAATGGATATTAAAAGGGCATATTTTAAAATTCCATATCAAGAGTGATAATTTCAAAGGGAGCAACGGTCAGCTGTATCTTCTTGCCTTCGCCGCTATTTATTTTCTTCTGCCTGTGTTCTGCCGCATCCGCAAGATATGCTTTCCTGCAGGGATTTATAAATTCAATCGCCACTTTCTGCTTTTTACCGGAGAGTTCAACCAACCG
>CAZAMK010000064.1:0-7182 GCA_964486345.1 uncultured bacterium | reverse complement strand
GGGAATTGCGACCCTGTGGAGGTTATCAAGAAATACGCCAAACGGGTAAAATTCATCCATCTCAAAGACATAACCAATGAAGGCGTCAAGGCCGCCGGCATGCAGGCGGGCGTAGAGGTCTATTCCAACTTCAGGGAATTGGGGGAAGGAATAGTGGATTTTCCGGCCGTTTTTAAGGTGCTTGACGATGTCGGCTACGATGGTTATTTGACAGCTGAACTGGACATAAGCCGCTTCGGCAATAAAGAAAGTGCAGGGATATCCATAAAATACCTTAAGGAACATTACAAGCGGGACATATAAAACGTTTTAAAAACTACTGTTTCCTGCACGAAAATATACACAATATGAAATCTTTCTTTGCCCCGCACAGCGTTGCCGTTATCGGAGCGTCAACGAAAAAGAATAAACTCGGATACATTCTGGTTAACAATATTTTGTCCGGCGGATATAACGGGAAAGTATATCCTGTAAATCCTGCCGGAGGCGAACTGCTCGGATTAAAAGTTTATCCCGACCTTGACTCCATCAATGACGAAATAGACATAGCCGCCATTCTAATCCCTGCTTCCAAAGTTTTTGAAACAGTTAAACAATGTGTTAAGAAAAGAGTCAAATACGGGGTCATAATAACTTCGGGTTTTTCCGAAACAGGCAAAACGGAGGAAGAAAGGAAGATAGTAAATTATGCCGCCGAACACGGAATGCGTATACTCGGCCCGAATGTTCTGGGATACTATTCTGCCGAAAGTTCATTGAACATGACATTCGGCTTGCCCAAAGTTACTCCCGGAGAGATTGCCGTCATATCTCAAAGCGGCGGGGTGGGATATGTCCTGGTCAGCAAAACAAAAGCGCAAAATATCAGGCTTTCGGCATTTCTCTCCATAGGCAACAAGGCGGATATCAGCGAATCCGAACTTGTAGAATACCTGGCGGAGGATGAGAGAACCAAGGTTATCCTGATTTATATGGAGGGAGTGAAAGACGGTGCACGCTTTATAAAAGCGTTAAAAAAGGCGACGGGCAAAAAACCGGTTATAATCATCAAAGCAGGGAATTCTTCCAAAGGAGTGCAGGCGGCGGCTTCTCATACCGGCGCGCTCGCCTGCCCGGATGAAATCTTCTCCGCCGTGATTAAACAATGCAATGCACTCCGGACGGATTCGCTTGAGGAGGCCCTTGACTGGTCCTGTTTCTTTGTAAACACACCTCTGCCCGAAGGAGATGATACCCTGATTATTACCAACGGCGGGGGACTTGGAGTTATGGCCGTAGACGCATTGGAAAAACGGCAGGTCAAAATTTATGACTGCCAGGATGAACTCAAAAAAACTTTTTCTCCCCTGATATCCGAATTCGGCTCATACAAAAACCCGGTTGACCTTACTTCCGCACATGACCATGAAACATACAACCTGACCCTGAAGGCCGCCATAGACAACAAGAATATCCACGCAATCATGGTAATATACTGCCACATAGCCGCAGATATAAATAAAATGTGTGAAGTCTTTGACAATCGGTTTCAATACTGCCGTAAAGCCGGCAAGGCTTTAACTATAACCGCCTTTGGCAACGCAGAAGCCGACAAGGCCATGAACTACCTGCGGGGAAAAAATGTCCCCGTCTTTGATGACTTCCTTCAAGGGGCGTCCTGCCTGGAAGCACTGTTTAAATATGCACGGGTAAAATCCATTAATGAAAAAAATGACAAAACCGTTTTATCCGGAGATGTAAAAGACAGGCTTGCCATCCTTATGAACAAAGCCGTTCAGGAAAAACGTAATTTCCTTCTCGCCGGAGAGGCTCGGGAATTATTGGAGATTGCGGGGATAGAACAGCCGGCAGGCGCTGTCGTTTCAGATGCTGGGCAAGCGGTGCAGGCCGCTGAAAAGACAGGATATCCGGCGGTGATGAAGGTTGTCTCTCCGGATATACTGCATAAGAGCGATGCCGGAGGAGTACTGCTTAACCTCAAAAACGAGGAACAAATAAAGGATGGATTTTCCCGAATACGGAAAAACTGCCTGAATTACAATGCCAATGCCCGTTTTCATGGAGTAGAAGTAAGCCGGATGCTTAAACCGGGCTTGGAGATTATCGTGGGAGCGCGCAGAGACGCTTCATTCGGCCCCATAGTAATGTGCGGTTTTGGAGGCATATATGTGGAGGTTTTAAAAGACGTGGTTTTCCGGGCTTTCCCTATAACGCGGGAAGAGGGGCGCAGAATGTTGAAAGAACTGAAAGCCTATCCTTTGCTCGCGGGCGCCCGCAACACTGAACCGCTTGACGTTGAAGCTGTAGTGGATACGCTTTTAAAAACAGGAGAAATCATTTTGACGTGCCCGGAGATAGCCGACTTGGAACTCAACCCTGTCTTCGTATATTCCAAAGGGCTGAAAGCTGTAGACGCAAGAGTCATGCTGGTTTACAGTTAAAGAATTATGCAAATAGCAAAGCGAATGGATGAAATCAATTCGGTATTACTTTTCAAAGTGGATAATCCCATACTCCTCAAGCAGATGGTAGTTGGCCTGCGACAGCTGGGGAAACATGCTCAATTCCGTCTTCTCCAGATACCTTGAATGGTTATACCGGGATATAAGCACCCTCCATTCGGAGCCGGGGCCGAAATAATAATCTTCTTTAGGCGTGAACATATACCACGGGGCAATCTGCCTGGCAGGAAGCGCCATCTCTATCGTCCAATACCTGTCCTTGTCTCTGCTGTTGTTCAGGGTCCCTCCCAAATGGGCGGCAACCTTTATATCTATAAAATTCTTCGTCCACTGGTCCATGTTTCTTAATATGCCTAAAAATTTCCGCGAGGGGAACCAGAAAACCGTCTTTTTGTTATTGGGCGTCCCGTACAATTCCCAGTACCATTCTTCTTTTTCCGGTTTTAGAAAGACCTCCAGCAAATCGCCGGTTGTATAGAAATGAGACTGGTCTTCCTCCCCTTTCTGCACTATATCCGAATCTACAAGATGCGCTCCGATATAAAGGGTTTCATCATCCCATGCAAGCATTACCTCGCCGCCTTCCTGCGGAATATCCGTTTCCCTGTCTTTGCTTAAAGACAGAGAGTACCGGACTGCCTTCTGCCAGACAGGGTCATCCAGATTACCATCTATCACCACAGGCTTTTCCGTATACTTTGCAACCACGATTTGCGGCACGAAAAATTCTTTTCTTTCTTCCATTGTTATACCGGTTTAAGCACGGCCTCCTTGATTTTTTCCTTGTCCGGGACAAAGAATTCTTACATATGATTATAGCGTAAATATCAAGGGAGATTAAAATATATTTTGCGAAGTGTTGACAGATGGATATTTTATTGTTAAAATATTACTAAAATGATAATAATACTTTAAGGGGAGTGGGCAATGGAAAATATAAGCATGTTTTGCTATCAGTGTTCACAGACGGCAAAGGGAGAAGGGTGCACAAAAGCCGGCGTATGCGGAAAAGACGCCACGCTTGCAAGGCTTCAGGACAACCTGATTTTTGCGCTGAAGGGCATTTCCGCATATCTGTACCATGCCGGAGAGCTGGGGTACAGGGACAAGGAACTGGAAAGGTTCATAAGCAAATCCCTGTATTCAACGCTGACAAACGTAAACTTTGACAGCGCAAGTTTCGTCAAAGCGGGGCTGGACGCCGGGCGCATCAACATAGATGTCATGAGACTCCTTAAAAAGGCTCACATAGAGAGTTTCGGAGAACCGGAGCCGGCAAAGGTGAACACCGGCATTAAAAAAGGAAAAGGAATAATTGTCACGGGACACAGTCTCAAGATCCTTGACGAACTGCTGAAACAGACCAAGGGGACGGACATAAACATATACACCCATTCAGAGCTACTGCCTGCGCACGGGTATCCGGCACTTAAAAAATATCAGCATCTTGCCGGCAACATAGGAAAAGCATGGTACGACCAGAAGGACGTTTTCTCCGAATACCCATTTCCGATACTTGCCTCTTCCAACTGCGCCCTGATACCGAAAGATGCCTACAGGGACAGGATGTTCACGGCAGGAGTTGTCGGGCTTCCCGGGGTGAAACACATAGAGAGATACGACTTCTCGGAATTGATAACTCTGGCAAAACAAACCCCCGATTTTCCTGGGAGAGAGGGGCAAAACATTCTGACTACAGGCTTCTCCCTCTCTTCAATCTCTTCTGCAAAAAACAGGATAAAAGAACTTGTGGAAAAGGGGAAAATAAAAAGGTTTATCCTTGTAGGAGGCTGTGACGCACCGACAAAGAAAAACGAGTATTACAGGAATCTTGTCAAACTTCTGCCCAAAGAAACGGTGGTCTTAACACTTGCCTGCGGGAAATTCCGGATTAACGACCTTGACCTCGGAGACATAGAAGGCCTTCCCCGGCTTATAGACCTGGGACAGTGCAACGACTCCATAGTGGCAATTGACGTTGTTTCCTCTCTGGCTGAACTTTTCGGCAAGGGGATAAACGACCTGCCGGTATCTTACGTGCTGATGTGGATGGAGCAGAAGGCCGTGGCAATATTATGGAGCCTGCTTGCACTCGGAATCAAGGGAGTACGCATCGGGCCGATTATCCCCGCATGGGTAAATGCGGATATCCTGAAAGTCCTGACTGGCAGTTTTGACTTAAAACTTATCGGGGACCCGCAGAAAGACGTGGAAGATATCATGTCCGGGCGCTGAACAGGTATTCCTTCCGTATAAAAGGGAGTAAATTAAACTATGAGGTTTTCAACAAAAACAAGATACGGGTTGAGGGCGATGATTGACCTGGCTATAAATTATAAGGATAAACCTGTTCTTATAAGGGAGATTGCCGAAAGACAGAAGATTTCGGACAAGTATCTGGAGCAGATAATGCTCTCTTTAAAAAAAGCGGGGCTGGTTGAAAGCATAGCCGGAGCAAAGGGCGGGTATATGCTGACAAAGAAAACCTGCGACATAAAGGCGCTGGATATTGTTGAAGTTCTTGAGGGTTCTCTTTCACCGGTTCCCTGCACGGAACACGGCGGAATCTGTGAACGGGAAAATAACTGCGCCGGCAGAGATTTGTGGCTGAAGGTAAAAAAAAGCATAAAGGACGTTCTGAATTCCGTTTCTCTTAAAGACCTCACTGAAAACAAACAGAAAAAGAAAGGCATGTTTTACCAGATATGATAAAATAAGAAATGTTGAACTGCCGGGATCAGGGACTCGGGATTGGGGTTTCGGTAAAATCCCCCCATACCCCCCTTTTGTAAAGGGGGGATTAAGAGGGGATTTATAAAGCATTTCACGAACCCCGAAACCCGGACCACGAATCCCGTGGATGTTCGGGGTAAAGGAGGTAGCCATGGGGAAAACGATTGCTGAAATAAACAAAAAAATCAAAGAAGGCAGGGCGGTGGTAGTCACGGCGGAAGAGATCGTCGGGCTGGCAAAAAAACAGGACATAAAAAAGCTTGCCGCGGAAATAGACGTTGTGACAACAGGCACCTTCGGACCCATGTGTTCATCGGGAGTGTTCCTGAACTTCGGCCATTCCAATCCGCGCATCAAGATAGGCGGAGGGAAGATTTACCTTAACGGCGTGCCCGCATATGCCGGGCTGGCGGCGGCTGACACATACATAGGCGCCACGGCAACCCCTGAAAGCGACCCGCGCAATTCGGAGCACCCGGGTTCATTCAGGTACGGCGGGGGGCATGTAATTGAGGACCTTGTTGCAGGCAGGGAGATTATGCTTGAGATAAATGCGTACGGCACGGACTGCTATCCGAAAAGAGGCGTTTCAACGCGCATAAGGCTGAAAGACCTGAATGAGGCGATTCTTTTCAATCCGCGCAATTGCTATCAGAATTACAACGTCGCCGTCAATCTTTCAAAGAAAACCATTTACACGTATATGGGCATTCTCAAGCCGGAACTCGGAAACGCCAATTACTGCAGTGCGGGACAACTGTCGCCCCTTCTGAAAGACCCTTACCTTAAAACCGTCGGGCTCGGCACGAAGATATTCCTCGGCGGCGGAACAGGCTACGTTGCATGGTGGGGAACGCAGTTCAACCCTTCGGTAAAAAGGACAAAAAACGGCGTGCCGGCAGCGGGAGCGGCAACACTCGCCCTCATGGGCGACCTGAAACAGATGAAGCCCGAATACATAAAAGGTGCAAGTTTGACGGGCTACGGCACAAGTTTGATAGTGGGAATAGGCATACCGATACCCGTCCTGAACGAGGATATAGTGCGGTGGGCGGCAATCCCCGACGAAGAAATCTACGCTACGGTTGTAGACTACAGCAACGATTACCCCAACTGCACAGGGAAAACACTCGGCGAAGTAAACTACGGACAGCTGAAAAGCGGAAAGGTTGAGATACTTAAAAAAGAGGTTCCCACCGGCGCACTTTCAAGTTATAAAAAAGCAAGAGAGATTGCAGAAACGCTGAAAAAGTGGATAACCGGCGGGGACTTCCAGCTCACAGAGAATGTCATGAGCTTTCCCGAACCGGACAGCGGATATAAGTTTAAAGCAATGAAGGAGGGAAAATAAAACAGACGGGATCAGGGACCCGGGTCCCGGGGAAAAACGAATTAAAAATCTTTTCCCGAAACCCGAATTCCGAATCCCTGCAGTTAAACAGGAGGAAAAATAATATGGAAAGAAAATTCGTCATACATTTTCCGAAAACCCTTGTTGATAAACCCATTATGTCGGACCTGGTAAAAAGGTATAACCTGGATTTCAACATCCTGAAGGCCTATGTAACGCCGGAAGAAGAAGGCACCCTTGTTCTTGCACTGCAGGGAAGCGAAGAGAATATGGATACAGCAGTAAAAGACCTTAAAGAGCTGGGGGCAAGGATACAGTCTATATCAAGCGATATCCGGATGGTAAGAGAATTATGCACCGACTGCACCGCATGCATACCTCTTTGTCCGGTAGATGCTCTTTACCGGGACAAAGAAGACTTCTCCGTGCACTTTGACGCCGAGAAATGCATTGCTTGCGGACTGTGCATAAAAGCTTGCCCGACAAAAGCAATGGAACTTACCATCTGAAACTCTTACAGAAAAAGCGGCGTGTAGGGTATAGCGTAGAGCGTATAGAAAAACGAGATTAAAGGCTTTTAACTATACGCTAAACGCTCCACGCTATACGCTAACAAAAAAGAGGTGATAAAAAATG
>CAZAMK010000063.1:0-7271 GCA_964486345.1 uncultured bacterium | reverse complement strand
TGGGTCGGTGGGACGCGACCGAACAACGCTCATTTTGTACCGCCGCCGGTTGCCGATATGGAAAGGGCTCTTGACGACCTGGAAAAATTTCTGCATGCAAAAGACGACGTTTTGCCTTTGATAAAAGCGGGACTTCTTCACGCACAATTTGAAACAATCCATCCTTTTCTGGACGGCAACGGACGTACAGGCCGAATGCTCATTACTTTTTATCTTTGGAAAGAGCAACTTCTTGAAAAACCGGTACTCTTTTTGTCTTCATATTTCAAGAAACATCAAAAAATATATTATGATTGCCTTGATAAATATCACGATGGAGACGTTAAAGCGTGGATTGAATTTTTCCTTGACGGCGTTGAAGAAATTGCCAATGAAGCAATTCATACCGTTCTTGCCATCACTAAATTGCGGGAGCAGGACATGCTGAAAATCCAATTCTTGAGCAAACGTTCATCGGAAAGCGCCGTTAAAGTGCTTCCGCAACTCTACAGAATGCCCATTGTGAACGTTGCAAAAATTCAAAAGTGGACTGGATTTACGCGTGCCGGCGCGCAAAATCTTATTGACCGCTTTATTGGTCTTGGCATTTTGCATGACCGTAATCCGAAAAAGACGTATGATAAATCTTATGTGTATAAAAAATACGTGGATATCTTTACCAATAGTGCTTACGAAGAATAAGGACAGTTATAAATCTACCAGATGAGATACTGTGTCTTTCCCCTACCAGTACACATACAATGCGAACAACCCTCTGCCTAAGACGTTAACTATCAAGGGAGAGACCTGCTCCTCTTCGGACTATAATTTTGACGTCAAATTAGTATGAGAAGTTGTTAAAAATACAGGGGGGCGTCTGTTTCGTAATAACCCCGGCTGATGATTTTTATGCCGGGTTTTTTGGTTATCTTTCCTATCTCTTTTGCCCTGATTTTCCGTTTTGCTGACAGGGATATCACTTTTTCCGGATTTGGCGTGATTATCAGCATGCCCTGTCCCATATTCCACGCCCGGTACGCTTCGTCATCTTTCACCTTTCCCAGTTTCTGGCAGTGGAGCATCAGTTTGCACGGGGCAAAAGGATTGGTTATGTCCGCCCCGCATTTTTTCAGAGCGAGCAGTCTGCCAAGTTTCCCCGGGATGCCCCCTCCCGTTACGTGGACTATCGCTTCGGCATACGGAAGCATATCCAGAGCCGCCCGCGTATATATCCTTGAAGGCGTAAGCGCCTGTTCTCCGAGCGTTTTTGCGCCCGCCTTTTTCCTGTGCCATTCCGGTCCGTAGGTGGATTCCATTATCCTGCGCACGAGAGAAATACCGTTTGAGCGGAAACCTTTCTCTTCAAGTGCGACTATGCTGTTTCCCGGGCGTATGTCGTCTCCGCCGAGTTCCTTCCTGACGATGCTAAGAACAGTGCCGCCCCAGTTGTAGTTATATTTTCCGTAGCCGCCGACGCGGCATCCCAGTTCGGCTATTTCCCCTGATACCACGGCAACGCCGGCGTCTTTTGCAGCACGTACCATCCCTTTTGCCAGCCCTCTGACTGCCTCTCTATCAAGCATGTTTACGTCAAGGACGTTTGACAGCGCAACCGGTTCAGCCCCGAACCTTACCGCGTCATCACAGAGCATCGCAAACAGGTCGTAAGCCATCGTGTCGTGCCTGCCTGTCCGCTCGGCAAATTCCACTTTTGTGCCTATGCCGTCGCTGTTAAGCATCAGTTTCATGTTTCCCAGGGAAACGGCTATAATCCTGTGCAATCCCTTTTTTTCAAGGACTTTTATCATGGACTTTCTGTTTGCAATGGTTTGGTCGGCCGCGTCGGTCATCAGTTTGGAGCATATGTCTCCGAGCACAATGTTAACCCCTGCTTTCCCGTATGTCGTCATTTTCCTCTCCAGTGTTTTGCAAGTTCGGACAGAGCAATGTCAAAAAGCTTTTTTCCTTTCAGAGAACAGGAAAATCTTTTCTCTTTTGTCGTCATTCCAACGGGGAGAAGTTCAACACCGTATTTTTTATAAATCTCTTTCAGTTTTGCCTCATCCTTTTTTGCAACCTCAAGCATGTATCCTGGCGATTCGCTGAAAAGAGCGTAATCCGGACGCAGATCGCTTACGTCCGACAAATCGGTAATATCGACTCCGAACTTTCCGCCTCCCATCATCAGCATCCTTGCAAGCGCCGCGGCAAGTCCCCCGTTTTCAATTACGGCGGAGGCTTTCACCAGATTCTTTCCCGTTGCTTCCAGTGCCGCGTACTCCAGTTTTCCCGCTTCAGCCGGCGAAATGGAAGGCGTATTCTTTCCCGTTCTGCCTTTCAGCAGGGCATATTCGGAGCCCTTGAACTCATGTTTGCGCCTGCCTGCAAGGAAGAGGATACTGCCGGTCTTTTTTATGCCGGTAGTTACGGTTTTGCCGTAGTCCTGAATATAGCCGAAGACGACAGGGACAAGGGAAGGGTCAACCGGCACTTCCTTTCCGTTGCTTATATATGTGTTTTTGAGCGATACGTTGCCCGCAACCACGGCCATAGGCTGTTTTTCCCCGTATAAAGGTATTCTGCAGGCTTTGTTCAGCCCGTCTACACCTTTGTCAAAACAGTAATAATCCTCGGGGTTGTCGGGATTTCCATAATTGCACCCGTCAGCCGCCGCGAGGGGTTTAAGTCCCGCCGCCGCAAGCTTCAGCCGTCCGAGAACGGTTGCAAGATATGCCTGTTCCTCCGCCGAGCCGTTTCTTCCGTGTATGGATTTTCCTCCGAATACGAGAGCAACGCCTGTCCGCCTGTTTTTCCCCGAGGTTTTTTCGTTCTTCAGCGGGGCGAGGACGCAGACGTCTGTTTCTTCGGGGGTTGTAATAATATGGGACGGTTTTCTGTCTTTAAGCATTTTGAATACGTCCGACCTTGAATAGACATTTCTGGAACCGATGACCTTTAATATCTCTTTTGACAGAGATACCGGGGGCGCAACTGAAAACGCCGGTTCTTTCCCTGCCGCGGGCTTTTTTGCCGCGGGTTTGTATACAGGCGCGCCGGTGATAAGGCTTACGGGGATGTCGCAGTAAACGGTGTTTTTGTCTTTCATGACAAACCGGTCTTTTCCCAACACCCTGCCGATGACGGCAATTTTACCCCCGTATTTCCTGAATTTTTTGTCTTTTTTGAAAATTCCGAGGATGATTTCAGCGGCTTTGTCCGAGGCTATGAGCATGTTTCGTTCCTGGTCTTCTCCGACGGCAAGCGCCAGCGGATGCACCTTCATTCCCGCAGGGACAGGCACCTTATCCGTGTCTATTTCAATGCCGTAACCCCTCTCGGAGACCTGTTCGGCCGTTGAGCAGGTCAGCCCTGCCGCTCCCATGTCCTTAAGAGATATCTGCGACAGAAGTTTTTTGCGCTTCAACTCCGCCTTGACCTTTTCAAATACGTCAAAGGTGGCTTTTTCAAGCATAGGGTTTGAGCCGAACTCTATTTCTTTTTTTTTGCCGGCTTCAAATGCCTGTGATGCGAAGGAGGCGCCGCCTACCGCGGCTCCCGCAGTCGGCTTGCCGACGTAAATAAGATTGTATCCGACGGAATTCTTGGGGACAATGTTGGGAATAAGGTCTTCTTTTTTCACCACGCCTAAAGCCGAGACGTTCATAAGGCAGTTGTGCCGGAAAGAGTCTTCGTAATAAAGGTCAAGGGCGAGCAGTGGTATCTCCATCGCCCTGCAGTATGCCGCCGCACCTTCCATGGCGCCGCTTAGCAGGTTTTTTGAACCCTTTTCCGCCTTCGGTCCGTATCTCAAGGATGCTCCTACCCCGATATTCACCGCTCCCATGGCAAAGATATCGCGAAGTATCCCTCCCGCCCCTGTCGCCGCTCCGTCATAAGGATTGATTAACGTGGGATGGTTGTGAGACTCTATTTTGAAAACAGCGCAATACCCGCTGTTTCCTATCCTGACCGCTCCCGCGTCGCTTTTTTCGCTCTGCAGTACATAACGGTTGTTTTTTATCAACTGCTTTAGTTTGTTTTTTGAGTGCTTGTAGGAACAGTGGTCCGACCACAAACTGTCCAGTATGTACGCTTCGGTTATGCTTAGAGGTTTTTTCACTTTCTTCTGGGCAGTCCTGAACTCTTCAATTGTAAGCCCCCAGCTGTTTTCTTTCCGAACCTTCTCAAACTCTCCGCCGTCCATCCTTACAAAATCAAATTTTTTCTCACTTTCCATGTATTCTCCTCCCGTTCGGGGCCAGTCTGTCAAGTGTCAGGAGTTGACCCCGTGATATTGAAGTTCCCACAAGTGGTAATAGGTTCCCTTTTTGTCAAAGAGATCCTTATGCGTGCCGGATTCCTCTATTGTCCCGTCTTTCAGCACTATTATCCTGTCGGCGTTTCTCAACGTTGAGAGCCGGTGGGCGATGATGAATACCGTTCGGCCTTCGGTTATTTTTTCCATCGCCTGCTGTAGAAGTTTTTCGGAACTGCTGTCAAGAGAAGCAGTTGCCTCGTCCAGTATGAGTATCTCCGGGTTTTTATAAAGGACTCGGGCTATGGTCAGAAGCTGTTTTTGTCCTCCCGAAAGGGTTGTCCCCCGTTCTCCGACCATTGTGTCATATCCGTCGGGAAGGCTTTCAACGAAATCCTTTATGCATGCGTTGCCCGCGGCCTCTTTAAGTTTTTTTTCGTCGCAATCATCCGACAGGGAAATGTTGTTTCTTATAGTGTCGTTAAAAAGTATCGGTTCTTGGGTTACAAAGCCGATATGCTCCCTCAAGGACAGAAGAGTAAAATCCTTAATATTCCTGCCGTTTATCAGGAGGTCTCCTCTCTCGGGCTCGTAGAACCTTAAAAGCAGTCCTACGAGGGTGGTCTTGCCGGCGCCCGTAGCGCCTACAATGCCAAGTTTTTCACCTTTGCCTACGGAGAAAGAGATATTTTTCAGAACCTCTTTCCCGCCGTAAGAGAATTCTATATCCCTGAATTCAATGTTTTCCGAAAGTCCCGGGAAAATCTTACTGCCTGTGTCTTTTATGCGGCTCTCCCTGTCAAGAAGGGAAAAGAGGCGGGGAAGGGCTGAACTTTCATGTTTAAGGTTTGCGTAGTCGTTGCCCATGCCTTTAAGCGGGCTTATTATTGAAAAAAGAGCGATGAAAAACAAAAAGAGAAATCCGGAAGTCATCTCGCCCACAAGCACTTTTCTCGCTCCGTAATACAGGATGCCGCTCGCTCCCAGAACGGACATAACTTCAGTGAAAGGGGAAATGAGCAGGATTCTTTTAGTCGCAGACATGACCGTACGGAAGATGTTTTCGTTTTCCCTGCGGAATTTTTCCGTTATCCTGCCTTCCTGATTAAAGGATTTTATTATCTGCTGTCCGTAAATGCCTTCGTGTATCAGATTTCCTATCTTCCCGTATGCCTCCTGTTTCTTTTTACCGAGCTTTCGGAGCTTCCTGCCTGTTTTGAATATGGGCAGCAAAAGAGGGGGAAATATGAGCAGTGACAAAAGACTCAATTTCCAGTCTATGAAAAAAATCATTGCAAGATAAACCAGCGCAAGCGTGCCCTGGAAGATAATCCCCGGAACGTTAGAAACAAAAGCTCTCATCAGAAGGTTGACGTCATAGATAACCCTTGAGGTTATATCCCCCGATTTCTCCAGCGCGAAAAAGTCCATGGACATGCCGGTTACCTTGACATAGAGCTTGTTGCGGATGTCGGTTAGGATGCGGTTTCCGAAGAAGTTGAAGCAGAAATGCTGCAGATAGGAAAAAAGACCCTTGAGAAAGATGGCGGATATGATGAAGATTATGAGGTATTTCAGCATACTGCCTGCCGGCATGGCGTTCAGAGACGCAACAAGCGGCTCAATGCGGTTTTTGATTATGTCAGGGAAATTTGCGGGGATGGAGATTGTTTTTCCGGCGATAATCTTGTCCGAAAGGGGAACGATTGAAGATATTGAGATGCCGTTTAAAAAGGCGCTCAATATCATGAATACCAGGCCGAGAATAAAATACTTCCATGGTATTGCGGTGTATTCCCGGAGTTTAAGAAATTCTTTCAGCATGTTGGATTATCTTTCAGCAGTCCGCTCTCCCGCAGGATAAATTCCGCCGTTTTGGAGCTTACACTGCCTTTGCCCGCCGCATTTTTAATAATGCGGAAACATTCAATCTCTTTCCTGTAAAGCTCTCCTTTGTGCAGTATTTCCATGCAGTCCCTTATTATCCTGCCGCAGGGAAATCTCTGTATGTATTCAGGTACGGCTTTTTCGCCGGCGAGAAGGTTTACAGGGCTTACAAACCTTAATTTTACCATGATTCTTGCCAAAAGATAATTCAGGGCGGATGTTTTATAAAAAACAAGCATCGGTTTTTCCATCAGGGCGGCTTCCATGTTGACCGTCCCGCTTGCGGCAAGAAGAATGTCGGATTTTTTTATGACGGAGTGGGGAGAACCCTCGCTGATTTTAAACCGCACCCCGTGTTTTTTCAGGATTTGCTCTTCCGTTTTTCTTATGCCGGCGTCTGATGCCGACAGAATTATTTCAACGGCTGTTTCTCCGGCAATGCCGTTGACTATCCTGATAAAAACAGGAAGAAGATAATTGACTTCTTCCTGCCTGCTGCCGGGCAGAAGCCCTATTGACGGCTTTTGATTATTTTCGTCGGAGTTATCTCCGATTTTTTGAAATTCACGCCCCATAAGGTCTGCCGCCGGATGTCCGAACCATCTGCATAATATCCCCTCTTTGAGGTATATTTCTTCTTCAAACGGAAATACAGGGACAACGCCCTTGATGTGTTTTTTTATTGTTTCTATCCTGCCGTAGTTATGCGCCCAGATTTTCGGCGGGATATAGTAGAAACAGGGGGCCTTTCCCCCGAGAACCTCGGCCATTTTAAGGTTGAATCCCGGGTTGTCTATGAAAATAATCAGAGACGGATCCCGCTCTTCCACCGCTTTTTTTATTTTTTTGAAGGAGCGGTAAAAAAGATGGATATTTGCCAGTACGGCCGAAAATCCCATCTTCCCGAAAGGGAGTCCTTCTATGAAAAAATCCATGCGGCCTTTCATCTTTTCGCCGCCCGTTCCGAAAATAAAAGCATCCGGCAGGATTTTCTTAATGCTTTCCGCCAGGAGAGCGCCGTAATTGTCTCCGGATTTTTCCCCTGCCAGTATGGCTATCTTCATTCCTGTTTTCAAAAAAGGCCTCTGATGCCCACCAACCATATATAAGAATCCAATCCGTCGTTGGGCTGTTTTATGGACGCATTGGA
>CAZAMK010000062.1:0-7363 GCA_964486345.1 uncultured bacterium | reverse complement strand
TCATCCCGATTCTTTTTATCGGGACGCTCCTCCTTCAGACGCCCGCTTCAGAAACCACCCGGCAGGGCGCAATCAAAGAGAATTTATACGTATGTCGGAATTTTCCAGATTATAAAAATAAATTTGACAAAATTTTTCAACAGGTGTTTAATATACGGTAAAAGGAAGAAAATGGTATATTTTGGTGAATTTAGGGGCAAGATAGACAAACAGAGCAGAACCGTCATCCCTGCAAAGTTAAGAAGCGCTCTTTCCGGAAAAGGGAACGGTGACGTCTATATAACGAAAGGGCTTGAAGACTGTCTTTTTATTTTCCCGGAAAAAATGTGGAAAAACCAGAGCGCGAAATTGAAAGAACTTCCCTTTACCAAAGGGGACCCGCGGACTTTTACCCGTCTTTTTTTCTCGGGGGCTTTTCAATCCCGCATGGATAAGCAGGGAAGAATCCTCATACCGTCAAACCTTCTGGAATATGCAGGGATAAAGGAAAATATAGTTATTATAGGCGCCGGCACGAGAATTGAGCTGTGGGAAGAAAACAGGTGGCAGAAGTACTATGAGAGTTCTCTCAAAACCTACGAAGATATCTCGGAAAAAATGATGGAGCTGTAAATAAATGACACATTATCCCGTAATGAAGGAGCAGGTATTGAACTGGCTCAATCTTCAGGACGGCGGGATTTATGTGGACGCAACCTGCGGATACGGAGGACACAGCAGGTATTTGCTGGAAGCGGATAAAGCCATAGTTCTTTACGGCCTTGACAAGGACGGGGATGCCGTAAAAGCCGCATCGCAGGAACTCTCCGGCTTTAAGAATTTCAAAGCGGTGCACTCCGGTTATGAAAACCTTGATTCTGTTTTGAAGGACGAAGGGATTGAAGGTGTTGACGGAATCCTGATGGACCTCGGATTTTCCACAAACCAGATAACCGACGGCGAAAGGGGCTTCAGCTTCCAGAAGGAAGGACCGATTGACATGCGGTACGACAATAAGGATGGACTGACCGCCGGAGAAATAATAAATACATGGAGCAGGAATGACCTTGTCTGGATTTTTGAAAACTACGGAGAGATAAAAAAGGCCGGCAAATTCGTTGACAGGATTGTTGAGCGCAGGAGAAAGAAAAGATTTGAAACGACTCTTGAACTGGCGGATTTCATAAAACAACTCTGCAGGCATAAAACAAAAATACATCCCGCAACCAAATTCTTCATGGCGTTAAGAATTGCGGCGAACAACGAAACAGAGGTGATAAAGGAAGGATTGACTAAGGCCGACGGGGCTCTTAAAAAAAGAGGGCGCCTTGTCGTAATCTCCTTCCATTCAATTGAAGACAGAATTGTAAAACGTTTTTTCCGGGACAACGCACAATTGCAGGTGCTGACAAAAAAACCTTTGACCGCAGATAAAAAGGAACTGGCGGAAAACCCGGAAAGCAGAAGCGCAAAATTGAGATCATGCGAGAAAACATGAGAAAAAAGAGATGGTCGCTGTCAACGCTCGGGATTTCTCTGATTCTTGTGTGGATATTCTTATGTTCTTATGTTTTTATTTACTGCAAAATCGTCGCTATCGGCTACAAGATGGAAGAGGCGAAAAAGAGGTTTGAAGAACTGAACATGATAAACAAAAACTGCAGGGCTGAAATATTAATGCTCTCCTCTCCGGAAAATCTTTTGAAAAACGCAAGGATTCGCAATCTGGAACTTATAAGCCCTGCCAGATGGTGCTATGTAGACATAGAAATTGATGAAAATCCAAAGGGGACGCTGAATGATACTGCAGAAGCAGGAACACGGTAGAAAAGGTTCTTTCGGAAAAAGACTTCTTACAGTGGAGATTTCTTTCACGGCGATGTTTCTGCTTATCCTGTTTTGTCTGTGCAAAATTCAGCTTATAAATCCGCCGGAAGACACGGCAGGTAAATACGCAAAGGTGGAGGTTCCCGTCCCGAGAGGCGCCATATACGACAGAAACGGTGAAATACTCGCTATGAGCGTCCCCTTTTATTCCCTTTATATTGATTCATGGGAAGTTCGCCATCGGACGAAAAAAGAACGGGATTATCCTGAAAGACTCAAGAGGGAACTCATTTCCATACTTTCAGCAGACAGCGGAGAAATCTCAAAAAAGCTGGAACAAAGATACCCGCTTATAAAGAAAGAGCTTTCGGTGGAAGAATATACGGCAATAACTTCGTCCGACCTGCCGGGAACGGTTTTCCTGCCAGGATATAAACGCATCTATCCCAACGATAAACTTGCATGCCACATAATCGGCTTTGCAGGGACCGACGGTGAAGGGCTTGAAGGGCTGGAGTTTTACTATAACAGTTTACTGCAGGGAGAAAAAGGCCTTTCACTCATACTTAAAGACGGTTCCGGCGACCTCATTTATTCGGTTGAAAAAAAACTTGCGCTTCCGAAACAGGGGAAGGACCTGTACCTTACGATAGATTCCAACCTTCAGTTTATAGTTGAGGAAGAAATAGCGAAGGTTTATGAGAAATACCGCGCCGCAGGCGTTTCCGCAATTCTTCTTGACTATGAGACGGGAGAAATCCTTGCTCTCGCAAACCTTCCGGATTATAATCCGAACCAGCCGGGACTTTTCAGCGCTTCGGACAAGAGGAACCGTGCGGTAACGGACCTCTTTGAACCCGGCTCAACGTTCAAGATAGTAACCGCGGCGGCGGCGATTGAGGAAGGTATCGTTACTCCGGAGAACACAATATATTGCGAGAGCGGCAAATGGTTTGTAAGAGACCACTACTTGAGGGATACCCACGCTTACGGAAAGCTTACGGTAGCACAGGTTATAGAAAAATCCAGCAACATAGGAACGGTTAAAATAGCCATGGAGCTGGGAGAAAAAAAGCTGTACGATTACTGCAAAAAATTCGGCTTCGGGGAACTGACGGAAGTTGACCTGCCCGGAGAAATCTCAGGCATTATGAGGCCGCTGAACAGATGGTCGGGATATTCAATAACCGCCGTTCCCATAGGGCAGGAAGTGGGCATAACCACCTTTCAGGGGATACGCGCCATGGGCGTTATAGCCAACGGCGGATACCTTATAAATCCCCACGTCCTGAAAGAAATCAAGGGCGAAGGGGCGGAAAAAATAACCCTGTCAAGGTCCAAGAGCAGGCAGAAAATCCTGTCGGAGAAAACGTGCGAAGTACTGAAAGAAATTCTTCAGGAGGCCATGGGCCCTTCGGGAACCGCTCCTCTCGCCAGCATCCCGGGATACAAGATAAGCGGCAAGACCGGCACCGCGCAAAAAATAATAAACGGCAATTATTCAAAAGATAAATACGTGGCGTCTTTCGTAGGATTTCTGAACGGCGAAGAAGCAAAGATGCTGCTTCTGGTAAAGGTGGACGAACCAAAACCCATCTATTACGGAGGGCTTGTCGCCGCGCCGGTATTCAGAGATATCCTGTGGAGGACTCTTCAGCGCCATAACATAAAACCCGCCGAGGAATTTGATGATTACAAAATCGTCATGAAGCCAAAAAGATGAAAATCAAAGAGCTCATAAAAACGCTTGATTCCAAAAAAGCTCCCGCAAATCTCGGCAATGCCGAGATTGAAGGGATTGCATATGATTCCCGCAAGATAAAGGAGAATTTTGTTTTCGTTGCGCTGAAAGGCGCTTCATTTGACGGACACCAGTTTATCAACGACGCCGTGTCAAGGGGCGCGAAGATACTGGTCGTAAGCAAAAAAAGCGCTGTACTTCCGTCGGATGTCAGCGAGATTATAGTTGATGACACAAGAAAAGCCCTGCATAAACTTGCTGCGGAATTCTACGGGCATCCGTCAAAACGGCTGAAACTGGTCGGCATCACTGGAACAAACGGCAAAACAACCACGTCTTATATTATTAAACAGCTTCTGGAAAATACAGGCAGTAAATGCGGGCTTATCGGAACCATTTCTTATCAGGTCGGGGAAAGAACCATCGGTTCCGTCAATACGACGCCGGAGTCGCTTGACCTTCAGAGATTATTTACAGACATGCTTGAAGAGGACTGCAGGTGGGCAGTCATGGAAGTTTCGTCGCACGGCATCGCCCACGGGAGAATATCGGGTTTGCATTTTGATGCGGGCATATTCACCAACATAGCGAGCCACGAACATCTTGATTACCATAGGAATTTCAAAAACTACCTGCGGGCAAAACTTGAATTTTTCAGCCGTTATCTTAAGGAAAGCGAAAAAGAGAAAAGAGCCGGCATTGTAAATTCCGATGACGCGTATGCCGGATATTTCATAAAAGCCCTCAAGAGAAACAAAATAGACTGCATAACCTACGGAAGAAAGAACGCCGACGTAAAACTCGTTGATTATTCAATAAAAAGAGACGGCAATTACCTGGCCGCGGATATCAGGGGCAAAAAAACGGATTTTTATACAAGGATACGCGGGTTGGGAAACATTTACAATACGCTTGCGGGGATATCTTTTGCCTTGTCGCAGGACATAAAGCCGGAAATGCTTAAGGAACCGCTGGCGCTGATAAATTCTGTTCCGGGAAGGTTTGAATCGGTAAACGAAGGGCAGGATTTTGACGTGATAGTTGATTATGCGCACACGCACCACGCGCTGAATAACCTTTTGAAATCAGTGAAAGAGCTCCGTCCCCGGCGCATAATACTGGTATTCGGATGCGGGGGAGACAGGGATAAAAGCAAGCGCCCGCTCATGGGAAGCGCAGCCGTAAAAATGGCAGATATAGTCTTCATAACCTCGGACAATCCGCGCTCGGAAAGCCCCGAAGATATAATAAAAGACATAGAACGAGGCATCCCTTTTTACCTCAATAAAAAATACGTTTCCATCCCTGACAGGAAAAGAGCAATTAAAGAAGCTATATCCATGGCAAGGGAGAATGACTGCGTCGTTATCGCAGGAAAAGGGCATGAAACGTTCCAGATAATGAAAAATACGGTCATCCCCTTTGATGACAGGGAAGAAGCTAAAAAAGCGATAAGAGCGCTGAAAAACGGCACCCCGATAAACTGAATCGGGATACGCGGCTGCGCATTCATCCACGGACATACCCGTGGCATTCCTCCTTCGCTAAAGCTACGGAGGATAAATCTGCGAAAACAAGTAAATGGAAAATGTGAAACTTGAGAAAATAGCGGGATGGTGCAAGGGAAACGCCTCCGTTAAAAAAATCCTCCTGAAATCCTGCCGCGGTATTTCAACAGATACCCGCACCATAAAAAAAGGCGAATTGTTCATCGCTCTGAAAGGCGGAAATTTTGACGGGAGCCGTTTTGTGGATGCCGCGTTGAAAAAAGGGGCAGTCGCCGCAATAGCGGAAGAAGGTTATTCCGGTACGAACAAGGAAATTATAAGAGTCAAAGACTCCCTTAAAGCGCTCGGAGATATCGCGAGGGGCTACAGGAAAGAGTCTGGCGCATACGTAATAGGTGTAACGGGAAGCGACGGAAAAACAACCACTAAGGAATTCCTTAAGAGAACGCTTTCCGCGCGCTATAATGTCAGGGCGACGGAAGGCAATTTCAACAACCAGATAGGACTTCCTCTCTCCATATTCAACATTGAGAACAAAACGGACTTCTGCATCCTTGAAATGGGCATGAACAGGAAAAACGAGCTGCGCTATCTCGGAAAAATAGCGGAGCCGCAGGCGGGAGTTATAACGAATACCGCTTCCGCCCACATGGGCTACTTCAAAAACGGCCGTGAGATAGCGGAGGCGAAATCGGAGCTCATTGAAACGCTGAAAGGCGAACGGTTCTGCATGCTAAACTACGACAACAAGTTCTTCGGATTCTTCAGGGAGAAGGCACGGGGAGAAATACTCGGTTTCGGCGTCAGGAAGGGAGCCGACGTGAGAGGCGTCGTGGAAAAAAACGGGAATGATTTTTTTATCTTCTCGGTAGAAGGCGAAAACAGCAAATTCAGGATAAATTTCTGGAACACCTCAATAATCTATCCTGCCCTGGTCTCCTTGGGATTCGGCAGAAAGTTCGGCATCAAAAGCAGGGATATGGCGGATGTCTTTGAAGGGATAAAGCCCCTGCCCGGAAGGGGATTGATTCACAACCTGCCTTATATTACAATCATAGACGAAACTTACAACTGTAATCCGAACTCGCTTAAATCGGCTCTTTATAATTTCGCCGCAAAAAACTTCAGGAGAAAGATAGCGGTCATAGGAGACATGGGCGAACTGGGGAGATTTTCATCCTTTTTCCACCGGAATACAGGGCTTCTCCTTAAGAAACTTAATATAGACGGGGCAATAACGTTCGGAGAGAAAAGCAGAATTACGTGCTCGGCGGCGGGAAGCATGTGCGGACACTTTGACAATGTGGACGAAGTAAATAAACACCTCTCTCAAATCCTGAAAAAAGGGGATGCAGTACTTGTAAAGGGCTCAAGAATGATGAAGATGGAGAGAATTGTTGATTATCTTACTGCAAAATACGGGAGTTGAAAATGCTGTATAAACTTTTATATCACTTCACGCAATACTGGTTCGGATTCAACGTCTTCAGGTATGTGACGGTTAGGACGGTGCTCGCCACGCTTACGTCCCTTTTCATTTCCGTCATATTCGGATGGAAAGTAATAGGCGCGCTGAAACATCTGTGCCATCCGAACATGCTCAATTTCCGGCAGGACAGCAAGGAAAAAACCCCCACGATGGGCGGACTTCTCATAATCGGCAGTCTGCTCATTTCCGTCCTTGCATGGACGGACATGAGAAATACGTATATCCTGCTCCTGATACTGCTTTCCGTATGGCTGGCAGCACTCGGTTTCTGGGACGACTACATAAAATTGAGGGAGCAAAGCCATAAAGGGTTGCGGCCTCTCGTCAAGATACTCGGGCAGATAGGCATCGGGTTTATCGTCGGAACAATCCTGTACTATCATTCCGGGCTCAATTTTAACACGTCCATATACGTGCCGTTCTTTAAAAATGTCATTATACCGCTGGGAGCATACTACATCCTTTTTGCGACATTTGTCATCATATCAACATCCAACGCAGTAAACCTGACCGACGGAATGGACGGGCTTGCCATAGCTTCGGTGCTCATGGTCGCCCTCACTTACGGAGCCATATCATATGTTGCAGGAAACATAAATTTTGCAGGATATCTGAATATTCCCTTTATAAAAGGAGCGGAGGAAGTAACGGTATTTGCCGGAGCTCTGGTAGGGTCATCACTGGGATTTCTATGGTACAACTGCTACCCTGCGGAAATTTTTATGGGGGACACCGGTTCGCTGATGCTCGGCGGTATAATCGGGCTTCTTGCAATGATAGTTAAGCAGGAGCTCTCTTTCATCATTGTCGGAGGAATAT
>CAZAMK010000061.1:0-7528 GCA_964486345.1 uncultured bacterium | reverse complement strand
TATATCCCGCCAGGAAGGCGGCGTATCTTGACCCGATTGAGGCTCTCCGCTACGAGTAACCCCCCTCCCTCCCGCTTCCTCTTTACGCATATAGGTTCATTAACTGCGTCATCGGTATCTTCGGCGTATTATCACATACGCCTCATCACCTCTTCCTTGTTGCTTTCCTCTATGCGCAAATTGAAAGCGGGCAAAACGTTTTCACTTTCTTCGTATATTCCCGATATATGCAAACAAAAGGATATTTTGTTTGCGTTATACAATCGTATAACAGGGACGTAATTCCCTAAATGCTTAGAATTCAGTGCGGTTTTTTAGTGTCCTATATATAATACAGGATGTTGACATATATGGCTATTTCAAGTATTACATAAACTGGAGTTTGTAATGTATTTGTTTGAAGGGGTTTCAAAAGAAAAATTAGTAATTGGAGGGGGGATGCCAGTCCCAGAATTTCAGCTTTTTGTTGTCAACGGGGCATAACCCTTTCGGGGATATAAGCCTGTAATTTGTCCAGCGGCCGCAGTCAAAACGGAATTTTTCCTCCGCCATGTCCACCGGACAACTGCCGTAGAGTTTATGAAATCCTTCGTACGTCTGACAGCCGTCGGACATCCTGCCGCAGGTTGTGCAGACAAACTTCGGAACCATTGTCGCGCCAATCCTTAAAAAATAACCTTCAAATTTAACCCTGCCTTCGCATTCCATGCAGGTGAACCCGTCAAATTTGGTAAAATTCATTTTCCAGAAACGTATTTCTTGATTTTCGGGGTTGAATTCTTCGGTGTATTTTTGGGGCAGGTAAATCATCTTGGGCAGGGTTATACCCATCCTGTCGGTTTTTTCGTAAATTGCCGGTAGGAACTTGAGGGTATAGCCCGGAAGTTTGCTCTGCTGAATCTCCATTGCGGATTTAAAAGAAACGCTCATTGTGACGAAGAGCAGGCTTGAGAATATAAATCCCGTAACGGCCCCGGGGAATATTCCGAAAATACGGTCCACAACGTGTTTGATGTCAACCCTTTTCCTCAACATATCCAGAAGGACGGCTAATGCGAATATGAGGAAAACAGCCGTTCCGAGAAAGCATACCAGCTCAACGGGATTTCCCTGTATGCCGAATTTTGAAAAAAGATTTACCGGCGCCTTGAAAATCAGAGAGGTGAGGAAGATTCCGGCGATTATTCCGATGAGGTCCAAAAAATGGCCGACGAATCCTCTTATGAGGCCGAGCATCAACCCGCTTAAGATGATAACGCAGGCTATTATGTCTATACCTGTGAACATGAATATATGATACATCAATAAATAAAAACAGGAAAGGGATTTTCAAAATCCCTTTCCTGTTGTTTATGCGAATCACTTTCCATGACTCTTAATCTTATCCGGTGTGCGCGGCGCAGTTCCCGTTCCGGGCTTAAACTCGGGTCCATGCCCCCTTTTCCTCCAGTCTTCCTTCATTGTCTCAATCTTTTTTTTCTTTTCCTGGTATTCAGTGTTGTTCTTCAGCTTAGTTTCTAATTTTTCCTGCATTTTTTGATGCAGTTTTCTGATGTCTTCCGTTATGGCTTTCAGCTCGGCGTCATTGTCTATGGCTGTTTTTTCAATCTCCCGCATTTCCTGCCTTATACGCAGGGCATTTCTCAACCTTTCCCTTGCACCTTCCTGATCCTGCGGCGCCTCGGCAAAAAGCGTTCCCGCGGCAATGAGCGTTAAAACCAATCCCGCCATCAGCATTTTTTTCATTTTCATCTTTTTCACCTCCTGTTTATCAACGTATAGCGTAAAGCGTTTAGCGTATAGTTGGAAGTTTTTAGTATTGTTTTTCTATACGCTGTACGCTATACCCTATACGCCGCTTTTGCTTTCAATCCTTCAATACATTAGACGGTTGACATAAACAATGGTTTAGTGTACAGTTATACCCAAAATGAAAAAAAGAATTGCAGCATTTGACCTTGACGGGACACTCCTTGACGCCTACGCCGCAGTAACGGAAGCGTTTAACTGCGCGCTGGTAAAACTCGGCTACCCTCCCATTTCCTGCGAGACCTTAAAAAGGTCTGTGGGGAAAGGCGACGTGAATCTTGCCGGCAGGTTTGTCAGGGAATCCGATATCCCCCGGCTTCTTTCCCTGTACAAAGAAAACCAGACAAGTTTTTTTGAAGGGCGTATAAAACTGATGGATGGGTGCATTGAATTGCTGGATTTCCTGAAAGGGAAGAACTTTATGCTCGGCACTGCCACAAACAGGTCGGAATACGCCGTCGGGGCACTGCTTGAGGAATTGAATATAAAACAATACTTTGATATAATATGCACGGCGGACAGCGTTCAAAACCCCAAGCCGCATCCCGACATGCTGTTTAAGATAATGAAATTTTGCGGCAGTAACGACAAAAACGAGATGTTTTTTGCCGGCGATATGGATATAGATTATTTAACGGGGAGAAATGCGGGTATTGACACATATATACTGCTTACAGGGTCTTCTTTGAGGGAAGAGCTTGAAAATCTTGAAGATATCAGTTTATTTGACAACCTTGTTACGTTGAAAAAATATCTGGCGGAAAAAATCGGATAGGAGGATTTGATGGAAATAGCAAATGTTTACGGAAGGGAAATTCTTGATTCAAGAGGAACACCTACGATTGAGGTGGAGGTTTTGCTTGAGAGCGGAGAGACTGGGAGAGCGGCCGTGCCTTCCGGAGCTTCAACGGGCGAGAGGGAAGCTCTTGAATTGAGGGATGGCGGGAAAAGATTCCTCGGCAAAGGCGTGGAAAAGGCCGTTAACAACGTGAACCAGATTATAGCGCCTGAAATTGAAGGCATGAACATATACGAGCAGAGGGATATAGATAAATTTCTCATAGAGCTTGACGGCACGGAAAACAAGTCAAACCTCGGTGCAAACGCCATACTCGGAGTAAGTCTTGCGGCGGCAAGGGCGGCTGCGGCTTCTCTTGGCGTCCCGCTTTATTTTTATCTGGGCGGGGTTAAGGCAAACGTGCTTCCGGTTCCCATGTGCAATGTCATAAACGGCGGGCTTCATGCCGACAACAATCTGGATATACAGGAATTTATGATAGCCCCGGTCGGAGCAAAGAGCTTCAGTGACGGCTACAGAATGGCGGCAGAGGTTTTTCAGTTCTTGAAGAAAACGCTAAAGGGAAAGGGCTATACTACGTCTGTAGGCGATGAAGGAGGATTTGCCCCCAATCTGAAGAAGAACGAAGAGGCGATTGAACTCATAATAAAGGCGATTGAAGATGCGGGATACAAACCCGGAAAGGATGTGTCAATCGCCCTTGATACGGCCGCTTCGTCCATTTATGAAAAGGGCGCCTATCTTTTTGAAGGCAAAAAGGTATCTTCCGGCGGCCTTATAGAGTACTATGCTGGGATAACAAAAAAATACCCCGTGTTTTCAATAGAGGACGGCCTTGCGGAGAACGACTGGGACGGCTGGAATGCGATGACGGAAAAACTTGGAGACAGAATTCAGATTGTAGGGGATGACATATTTGTGACAAACCCCAAAATATTAAAGAAGGGCATAGAGAAAAAAGTTGCGAATGCCATTCTTATAAAGGTTAACCAGATAGGCACGCTTACTGAAACCCTTGAGACCATTGAGATGGCTCAACGCAATGGTTACGGCACGGTTATCTCCCACAGGAGCGGCGAGACCGAAGATTCTTTTATCGCGGACCTTGCGGTGGGCGTCAATGCAGGGCAGATTAAGACGGGATCTCTAAGCAGGTCGGAGCGGCTGTGCAAATACAACCAGCTGTTGAGGATTGAGGAAGACCTTGGGGATTATGCAGAATACGGGTTAAAAATCAAGTAAGCGTCGCCAAAGGCGAGAAATGAGGAGAAGAGACAGGAAAAAAGTCGTAGTAATCTCCATATGCGTCTTTTTTGTGTTAATCAGCATACCGAGAATAAAAACCCTCGTGACCAATTACCGCAAACTTCAGCATTATAATACCGAGATAATCAGATTGCAGGAAGAGAATGAAGCGTTGCGCGAAAAAATCCACACCATGGAGGATGACCCCTATTACACTGAAAAGATGCTTAGGGAAAATCACGGATACGTAAAAGAAGGCGAGTATATTTACAGGATAAATAAATAAATCCCTCTTCAATTTCCCCTTCGTCAAAGGGGGATAGAGGGGGATTTGGAGAGGGGCAAAAACTTACTCCTGCAAAAAAAGGAAATAAAAATGTACCCGGCTAAATTCGTCAGAGAAAATACGGAGCTTCTCAAAAAAGTGTCGGAGCTTAAAGGCGACAGGGTGGACTGGCGCGAATTTGAGCGGCTTGATGGCGAAAGAAGAAGGATAATAGCTTTTGTTGAAGAGCGCAGACGGTGGCAGAAGGACATAAGCAATAAAATAGCCGATAGGAAGGATGATTCTTCGGAGTCATTCGCCGACATGGTAAAGGAAGCGAAAAAATATTCCGAGGACATAAGGGCAAGCGAAGAGGAGTTGAAGGAAGTAGAGAAGAAATTTGACGGAATAATAAACTCAATACCCAATATCCCTCATTCTTCGGTACCCGAAGGCAAGGGAGCTGAAGATAATGTTGTGGTCAAAAGCTGGGGGACTCCGGAGGATAAGAAATTTGAAGTTCTCCCCCATTGGGATATTGGAGAGAAGCTCGGCATGCTTGATTTCCAGAGAGGTTCAAAGATCTCCGGCAGTTTTTTCCCTGTCTTCAGAGGTTACGGAGCCGCTCTTGTGAGAGCGCTGATAAACTTCATGATAGATGTGCACAGAAAGAGCGGTTTTACCGAGGTTTGGGTGCCTGCGCTTGTAAACAGGGACAGCATGTTTACCACAGGCCAATTGCCTAAACTTGAAAAGGATATGTACCGCCTTGAAGAAGACGATCTTTTCCTTATACCTACGGCCGAGGTACCTGTGACAAACCTTCACAGGGACGAGGTTATACCGGAGGAAAAACTGCCGGTATATTACGTTGCTTATACGCCTTGTTTCAGGAGAGAAGCCGGCGCATATGGCAAGGATACGAGAGGGCTCATAAGGCTCCATCAGTTTGACAAGGTGGAACTTGTAAAATTTGTGCGTCCGGAAACCTCATACGACGAACTTGAAACTCTTGTGGAGGAGGCAGAGAAGATATTGCAGATGCTGAAATTGCCGTACCGCATCTTGAAGCTTTGCACGGGGGAATTAAGTTTTTCGGCAAGCAAGTGCTACGACATAGAGGTCTGGTCCCCGGGCATAAAAAAGTGGCTTGAGGTTTCTTCCTGCTCCAATTTTGAAGAGTTCCAGGCCAGGCGGGGAAAGATTCGCTACAGAAACACAAAGGCGGGGAAATCCGACTATGTGCACACCCTCAACGGTTCCGGGATAGCCCTTCCGAGGACGATAACCGCAATTATGGAAAACTTCCAGCAGGCGGACGGCTCACTGCTGATACCCGAGGTTTTGAGAAATTACATGGGCGGGACGGAAAGCATCAAATAAAACAAAACGGGGGCAGCTCTGCACTAAAATGGAAAAATTAGAGTTATTGGAAAAAGCACAACAGGAAACGGCGAAAGTAAAAGATGACGTTGTTGCGTGGAGGAGACAGTTCCATAAATATCCGGAACTCGGTTTTGAAGAATACAAAACTTCGGAAAAAGTCAGAAGCGTACTGAAAAAATGCGGCATTCCTTTTGAGATAAAAGCGAAAACAGGAGTGGTTGCGGGGATAGACAGAGAAGCCGGAATAACGATAGGATTGAGGGCGGATATGGATGCACTGCCGGTTGAGGAAAAGACAGGGCTTCCCTTCGCCTCTGTAAACAAAGGTGTTATGCATGCCTGCGGCCACGACGGTCATACGGCCGTGTTGCTCGCAACTGCGGTAGTTTTGAAAAAACTTGAAAAGCATCTCAATGTGAACGTGAAATTTATTTTCCAGCCGTCGGAAGAAAAACCTCCGGGCGGCGCTGTGTTGATGATTAAAGAGGGAGTTCTGGATAATCTTGATTACCTTATCGGATTCCATTTTTTTCCTCAACTGCCTCTTTACAAAATCTGCATAGGCAAGGGTCCTGTGCTGGCAAATAACGATTCTTTCAGTATAAAGGTTAAAGGCAGTGGCGGGCACGGTTCTGCTCCGCATCTTGCAAAAGACCCTGTTGTCTGTTCCGCATATCTTATAGAAAACCTTCAGACGATACCCAGCAGGTGCATTGATCCCATGGAAGCGGGAGTTTTATCCGTATGCAATATAAACGGAGGAAGCGCCTTCAATATCATCCCTGAAACGGTTGAGCTTGGGGGAACTGTCAGAACGCTGGAAAATAAAATCCGGAAAAAAATAATTGAGGAGATGAAGAGAAAAATCAACAGGGTGTGTGAAAGTTTTGGCTGTGTAGGGGAACTTCATTACAACAACTACTCTCCCGTATGTTTCAACAATGTTAAATTATCAACAAGACTTGAAAGTCTGGCATCCGGTATACTGCCTGCGGGTAATGTTGTTGATTATCATCCGGTGATGGGGGGAGAGGATTTTGCATTTTTTTCTCAAAAAATACCGTCCTCTTATTTCTTTGCAGGTATAGGAGATAAATACGGAGAGCACCACAGTAACAGCTTTTCAATAGATGAGAGGATATTGCCTTATATGGTAAACCTGTTTTCCTCTTTAATCACCAGTTTCCCCCCTGACAAATCCCGTTAAAATGTACAATATCCTTATAAAAAACGGCACAATAATAAACGGGACCGGTGTTTCTGTTATAGCCGACGTAGGCATTGAAGGCGAAAAAATAACCGCCGTCGGGAAAATAAAACAACCTGGGAAGGAACAGATAGATGCGGCCGGCATGTGCGTTGCGCCGGGTTTTATTGACTTCCACAGCCACAATGACCGTGTTATCCTCGGCAAAAACATTTTTCCGACTGCAAAGATAACCCAGGGTATTACTACCGAGGTTGTAGGTAACTGCGGAATCTCTTCTGCCCCTTCGCCGGAGAAAGGAGAGGACAGGCTTCTTGAAAAGGACAGAAAAACACTGCTCGGACGGCTTAAGAAGGCGAAAGAACCTTTCCTTTGGGCGGATTACGTCAGCGTTCTTTCAAAGACGCCTCTCGCGGCAAACGTCATTCCTCTTGCCGGCCACGGCAACATAAGAATGATGGTGACGGGTATTGAAGACAGGCCTGCCCGTTCTGATGAACTTGCCCGGATGAAAAAGATTCTTGCAGGCATAATGGAATCCGGCGGATGGGGTATGTCAACAGGCCTTGTATATCCTCCGGGCATTTTTACTCCTGAAGATGAACTTGTCAAACTCTCTTCCGTCCTGGCGCGTTTTGACGGAATATACACCTCGCACATAAGAGGGGAAGGGCCCACGCTTTTTCCCGCGGTAAAAGAGGTTTTATTCATAGGAAGAAAGGCGGGCATATCCGTGCAGATTTCGCATCTTAAGGCATCTCCTGATAAAGTGGATGAAATACTGGAAATGCTATATAGAGCGAGGGATAACGGCATA
>CAZAMK010000060.1:0-7545 GCA_964486345.1 uncultured bacterium | reverse complement strand
GATTTTCAGAAGGAGGAATGCCTTTTTTCTCCGCATTGCGATAAAGATTAATGATAGGAAGGGCGGTTATGTCAAAGGCGCCTTCAGTTGCCCTGCTTATCTCAATGCTTTTCCGTATAAGAAAAAGCAGTTCGTCCGAGACCTCTGCCTTTTTGAGTTTATTCAGTCTGCTTATCTCGCTTTCGGAGTCGTGAACGCTGAATGTTTTTTCAAGTTCCTTTATCCTGCAGAAGGATTCATTAAGCAGTTTTTCGCAATCTTCCCGCCTTTCCATCGTTATTTTGACGAAAGTGCCCATTGCGGGTTCTTCTCTGGAAACGTATGGAGCGGCATGGGGTTTATGCAGGATGAGTGCCGCGACAACTGCAAACAGCAGAATAAAGTAAAAAAGCAGAATTTTCTTCATAGAGAGATGTTTAGAAAACGAGTAACAATTATTTAATCGCCTGCCTGATTTTTTTCAGCAGGGTCTCTTCGTCAGGGATATCCGCAGTGTCTATTTTAACGTCCATAAAAGCATCAATAAAAACACGCATCAGAGTGTTCTTCGTTATCCGCTCCTTCCTGTATTCGGGCGCTCTGTTTTTCTGTATGTCCCTGATGAGTTTTTCAAGAAACTCCAGCTGGTCCTCTCTCAACAGGGAGGTAAGCCGTATGTCAAAGGTTTTAAATTTCGGCAGTCTGTCCGATTCCTTTTTTTTCTTCTTTGTTGAGAGGTGGAGTTCAACCTCTTTTTCAACTGAAACTTTTTCTGCGGATTCGGATGTGGGACTTATCCATTTTAAAGGGTCCCTTCCCAGGCCGGTTTTTTTCATTTCTCATTTCTCCTGCCGCAGTATCTCGGCGGCGAGTTTCCTGTAATCTTCTTCGCCGTGGCTGCCCGGCGCAAAATCCTTGATTGTCTTGCCGAAACCGGGGGCTTCGGCCAGCCGCACGTTTTCTCTTATTTTTGTTTTGAAAATCTTCTTTTTGAAATGGCCGCTTACTTTGTCTACCACTTCCCTGCATATGTTTTTTCTTGAGTCGTACATCGTTATTATTATGCCTGTTATTTCAATCCCCTTGTTCAGGCGGTTTTTGACTATATCTATTGTCTGCATCAGTTTTGTAAGCCCTTCAAGAGCAAAAAATTCCGCCTGTATGGGTATGAATATTTCATCGGCCGTTGTCAGGGCGTTGAGCGTCAGAAGACCGAGAGACGGAGGGCAGTCTATGAATATGTAATCAAAATCCATCTTGGATTTTTTCAAGGCATCCCGCAGGATTATCTCTCTGCCTATTTCATTTACCATCTCTATTTCTGCGCTTGCGAGTTCTATGCTTGCCGGTATGATGAAAAGATTTTTTTCATAGGTTGGAAGCAGTACATCTTTTATGGGAGTTTTTTTTATCAGGATTTCGTATACGGAATTTTTTATTTCCGGGGGCTCAAAGCCAAGGTGGATGGTTGTATGCGACTGCGGGTCAAGGTCTATCAGCAGGACTTTTTTTCCTTTATGCGCAAGGAATGCTCCGATATTCACTACCGTAGTTGTTTTCCCCGAACCGCCTTTCTGGTTTATGACAGCTATCTTCCTCATCTATCCCCCCTTGTTCCGAAATCTCTTAAAAACTGTGAAATGCGAGATGTGAAACGACGTTTTCTGTCATTGCGAGCCGCTTTTTGGCGCGGCAATCTCAAACCTTCTTTTATGAAGTTATGAACTTCCTGATAATATAAAGCAAACTTCTGTTTTTGTCAAGGAGAATTTTTAATGATAAAATTTCCGCATGAAAATAACCGGAAAAACAAAAGTTACGGGAGTCTTCGGCTGGCCGGTGCGCCATTCGCTTTCGCCTGTTTTCCAGAATGCGGCTTTTGCGCACCTGGGGCTGGATTACGTATATATACCCATGGAGGTTGCGCCTGAAGATATCGGCAGTGCGCTAAAGGGTATAAGGGCTCTCAACTTCGCCGGAGTAAATCTAACGATACCGCATAAGAAAACGGCTCTGAAGCACATGGATGAAATTGATGAGGAATCAAGGCTTCTGGGCGTCGTGAATACGGTTGTAAACAAAGACGGCAGATTAAAAGGATACACAACTGACGGAAAGGGTTTTATGCGTTCTCTGAAAGAGCATGGCGGCGGTTTTTTCGTCAAGGGCAAAACGGCTTTCATCCTTGGCGCCGGAGGTTCCGCCTATGCCATAAGCGGCGCGCTGGCACAAGAGAAGGTTTCTAAAATCTATATATGCAACAGGACGGAAGAACGGGCGGTCCTGCTGAAAAAACATCTGTCGGAAAGACTCGGATTTAAAAAAGCTTATACCGTTGCGTTTGAAGACAGGAATGAAGGGAAATACTGGGAAGATGTTCAGATTGTCGTTAACACTACGTCTGTTGGTATGAAAAAGGGAGACCCGCTTCTTATAAAGGAAAAAAACCTGAAGGGAAGGGAATTTGTTTACGACCTTGTATACAATAGAAAAACCGAACTGATAAAGACTGCCGGAAAAAACGGCATACCGAATGCCGACGGCCTTTTAATGCTTGTATACCAGGGGGCGGTTTCCTTTGAGCTCTGGACGGGCAAAAAGGCTCCCGTAGAGGTTATGAAAGAAGCGGTATATTCAGCAGGGTAGGGGATATTACGAATTCCGACATCACAATGGCTAGTCAATATGTGCCCAACCGGGCGGTCTTCTTCAGACGGGACACTTGACCGCCCCGGCGAGGCGGTCTGCGTTCGGCTTCTTTCGTCGCTCTTGATAAAAAACATCAAAGCATCCGTGCCCGCTCGTTTCTCAACAGACTATCGCCCGCAGGGCGAAAGCCTGAAAGGCTCCGCTTCAGAAACCACCCGGCAGGGCACTGGCATAGATTCTGTTCTTACAGAGGACTTTAAAGGAGATTTCTTACTTGACAATTTGTAAAAAGCTGTGGTATATTTAAATGAGTTAATAAATGAATGGAAAAAAAAAGGAGGGCATAAATGGGAGCATTAATAGGCGGAATAGTTGCGGTAATTCTGGGAATTATAGGACTTGCCAGATGGTTCCCGTTATTTCTTAAGGCTCTTGCGGCTGCGGTTCCGTTTTTACTGCTTGTGGGCGGCATAATAGCGATTGCGGCCGGGATAAGCGACCTGAAGGACAAGATGGAAGAGCAGAAGGAGAAAAAGGAAGAGAAAAAAGAAGAAAAGCCGGCGCAGTAAAAAAACAGATTATACAATAGAGGGGGGATGAAAAATCCCCCCCTTTTTTATTTTACGACCAGGTTCAGAATTTTATCCTGCACATAGATTTTCTTAACGATGGTTTTGTCTTTAAGCCATTTGGAGATGTTTTCATCATTAAGCGCTTTCTCAATTACTTCTTGTTCTGAAGAGCCGGAAACGACGTTTATTTTTCCCCTTAGTTTTCCGTTTATCTGCACCGCTACAGATGCTTCTTCCTCCTGCAAATATTCTTCCTTTATTACCGGCCAGGATTCATTAAACACGGATTTTTTGTTGCCATGCATCTTCCATAACTCCTCGCATATATGCGGAGTAAACGGCGCCATAAGTTTTATGAACCTCTGCCATACGTCAATCAGTTTTTCTTTTGAACATTCTTTTTCTTCTATAATCCTGTGTATGTTGTTGGTGAATTCCATCATCTTTGCAATGGCCGTATTAAAATGGAATTCCTTTTCAATGTCTCCCGTAATCCCTTTTATGGTTTTATTGATAAATTTTTCCAGGGATATGTCTCCGCCGTTTTTGCCCGTACCTTCGTAACCCTGTATGTTTTTATTCAGCATCCATACTCTGTTTAGGAATCTCCACGTGCCTTCAATGCCTGTTTCCGCCCATTCCAGGTCCATTTCCGGAGGTGCGGCGAAGAGTATAAAAAGGCGCAGGGTGTCAACCCCGTATCTTTTTATAACCTCTTCAGGGTCAACGACGTTGCCTTTTGATTTTGACATCTTGGCGCCGTCTTTTATAACCATGCCCTGGCAGAGAAGGTTTTCAAAAGGCTCGTTAAAATCCAGATATCCCATATCATTCAGCACCTTTACGAAAAACCTGCTGTAAAGCAGGTGAAGTATTGCGTGTTCTATCCCGCCTATGTACTGGTTAACGGGCATCCAGTAATTCACCTCATCTTTGCTGAAAGGTTTTTCCGCCGTATCTCCGGAAGCGTATCTTAAGAAATACCATGACGAGTCCATAAAGGTGTCCATCGTATCGGTCTCTCTTTCAGCATCTCCTCCGCATTTCGGGCATTTGCAGTTCAGGAACCGGGCGGAATTTTTAAGCGGGGATTCACCTTTGCCCGTAATATCAACGTCTTCCGGAAGTTTTACCGGCAGGTCTTTTTCAGGTACGGGGACAGTCCCGCATTTTTTGCAGTATATAATCGGTATGGGCGTTCCCCAGTATCTCTGCCTTGATATGCACCAGTCCCTGAGACTGTAGTTTATTGTCTTTTTTCCTTTGCCTTGTTTCTCAAGATGTACAGTTATGGCTCCTATGCACTCTGCACTGCCCATGCCGTCGAATGTGCCGGAGTTAACCATAATCCCTTCGGCTTCGTATGCCTGTTCAAGTTTCTCCGGCGCCGTTTCCCATTCCGGATTTTTTATGACAATCCTTACGGGCAGTTTGTACTTTCCTGCAAATTCAAAGTCCCGCTGGTCATGCGCGGGGACAGCCATAATTGCCCCTGTACCGTATTCCAGAAGGACATAGTTGCCTATCCATACCGGTATTTTTTCGTTATTGACGGGGTTTATTGCCGTAATTCCTGTAGAAACCCCCTCTTTTTCCATTTTTGCCGTCGCTTCAACGGTAATATTCTGATTTTTTATCTTTGCGAGAAAAGATTCAATCTCCTTTTTTAAACTGCTCTTTGCAAGAATCTCTTTTACAAAAGGATGCCTCGGAGATATTACGACATACGTGGCTCCGAACAGAGTATCCGGCCTGGTGGTAAACACCGTCAGTTCTTTATTTAACTCCGGTATTGTGAAATGGACCTCGCATCCGTAACTTTTTCCTATCCAGTTTTTCTGCATCGTTATGACGCGTTCAGGCCAGTTCTTTATTCCTGAGAAATCAAGGAGTTTTTCCGCATAATCGGTGATTTTTACAAACCACTGTGAAAGCTCCTTCTGCTCAACCGTTGAAGCGCATCTCCAGCATCCGCCGTCAACAACCTGTTCGTTGGCAAGAACCGTATTGCAGGAAGGGCACCAGTTGGCAAGCGATAACTTTTTATAGACCAGCCCCTTTTTATAAAACTGGAGAAAGAAATACTGGTTCCACCTGTAATATTCAGGATCGCAGGTTGCAAGCTCCCTTTCCCAGCAATAGGAGATGCCGAGTTTCTTCAACTGTTTTCCTATGGTCACTATATTTTTATATGTCCATTCTTTAGGAGGTATCTTCTGTTTTATGGCGGCGTTTTCCGCAGGCATGCCGAATGCATCGTAGCCGATGGGATGGAGGATGTTAAATCCGTTCAGCAGAAAGAAACGCGCAATCACGTCCCCGATTGTATAATTTCTTACATGCCCCATATGCATCTGGGCCGAAGTATAAGGGAACATCTCAAGCACGTAAAATTTCTTTTTGTCTTTTATGAACCGCGCTTTATATATGCCGGACTCATCCCACTGTTTCTGCCATTTAGTTTCCACTCCGGTAAAATTATATTTTTCCATTGTACACCTCTATCTTGTATTTACACCGCACGCTTTTTCCCGACTCCGTCTTTCTCTTAGTTTTTCCCTATACGCTATCCGCCATCTTTCCTATACGCTATACGCTCCACGCTATCCGCCGTTTTTCTTTCTAACTATACTCCAAATCCCCTTTTTTTTCAATTTATTTGACATTTCCGGGAGATAGTCTAAGATTTAAAAAATAAAAACCACGGAGGTGTGCAATGGACTTTTTTTTCGGAAAAAAGAATGCGGTATATGAGAAGACGGAGAAATACCTTAATAAAATCAGGGAAACCATTGAGATTTTCAGGAAAACAATGGACTACTATTTTGATAACGGTATATCAATGGAGTTTAAAGAAATGATAGAATCCACGCATCTTTCGGAGTCAATGGCCGATGACCTGCGCAGAGAGATAGAAGTAGAGATGTACCAGAAGTCGCTTATCCCCGAGTCCAGAGGCGATATCCTGGGGCTTATTGAGGCGATAGATGATGTTCTCAACAAGGCGCAGTCGGTATTGTACCAGATTGAAACCGAATCTTTGAGTATTCCCGGAGAATTGAAAGAGGATTTTCTTAAACTTATTAACAACAATATCGCTGCTTTTGAAGGGGCGATTGAAGGATTCAAGATACTCTTCCACAATTTAGAGGATGTGAGAGAAAAAGTGAAAGAGGTTGACAAGAGGGAAAGTTCTTCCGACAGGATGGAAAGAGACTTGATACGCAGAGTTTTTTCATCCGGCTATGATATAGGGCAGAAGATTCTTCTCAAGGACATGATTATTGAAATCGGGAATATCTCGGATATGTCCGAAGAAGTTACGGACAGATTGAACATAGTTGCTGCGAAACGAATGGTATAAAAATGGATATGAGATTTCTCCTGGGACCACTCTACATGGGATGGGCGCTCGGATCAAATAATACCGCAAATGTATTCGGTACAGCCGTATCCTCGTACATGGTAAAGTACCGTACAGCGGTTATGCTGACGGCGTTATTTGTTTTTGCCGGCGCATTATTCGGAGGAGGCCCCGGGGTGAGAACTCTTTCCGGTCTTACTGCCCAGACGCAGAATACCGCTTTTATAATATCTGTCGCCGCCGCAATAGCCGTGACTTTTATGACCCTTTTAAAACTTCCCGTCTCCGCTTCCCAGGCGGTTGTGGGAGCCATCATGGGTATCGGCATCATTAACAGGGAGATAAATACACGCGGGCTGATAAAGGTTTTTACCTGCTGGATTACAACGCCGATAGGGGCGGCGCTGATTGCGGTTATCCTGTACATGGTTTTGTCAAAAATCCTAAGAAAAAAGAACCTCCATTTCATAACCTATGATAAATTGATGAGGAATCTTCTCATACTTGCTGGGGTTTACGGGGCTTATTCCCTCGGGGCAAACAATGTTGCAAACGTAACGGGAGTTTTTTACCATACAGGCGCCATGGATATAAATCAGGCATTGCTTATCGGAGGAGTGAGCATTGCTCTCGGGGCGCTGACATGCCGCAGAGGGATAATGTTTACAATCGGGAGAAAGATTATACCCGTGGATGCTTTTTCCGCGTTTATTGCCGTTCTGGCGCATTCGGTAATACTCCATATCTATGCTTACATAGGCGTTCCTGTCTCTTCTGCCCAGGCGATTATCGGGGCCGTTCTGGGCATAGGGCTTCTGAAAGGCGTAAGAACCGTAAACAAAAAGGCTATTTTAAAGATATTCTCCGGCTGGTTTCTCACTCCCGTCATGAGCACTATCTTCTGCCTCACCTTGTACTTTCTCATGAATAAATAATTTTGTTTTCCTCACGAACGTTTCCCTCGCCCAGTTGGGGAGAGGG
>CAZAMK010000059.1:6524-7597 GCA_964486345.1 uncultured bacterium | reverse complement strand
CATAAACGTCAACTACGACCAGTATCCTTACGCCGCATCCTCAACAACCGCAGGCATTCTCCTGCCCCAATGGATGCATGAGGGAGGAGAAGCAAAATTGTTAAGACGGCTTTTGGACAGGAACGAGAGGAAAAAAGCCCGTAAAGATATAATGATGAAAGATAGTTTTTATTCTTTCCTTGGCCCCGAAAAAATCCTGATAAACCAGGTAAGAACTCTGAAGAACAGAAAATACGAAGGCAAGACGCTCCTGCAGGTATCCGAAGACAGAGGCACTGATTCTCTGGAAACCTTGTTTAACCTTATTATTGAGGAAAAGTGCTGTCTCCTTATGGTCTTTTTCTCCATGAGCGAGGAATCCGTCAGAAAGATAATGAAAGAAAAGATAGGATTTGTGGGTACTGACGGCTTGCCTGTCAGGTCTACCCATCCCCGTTCGTGGGGGACATTCACAAGGATTCTGGGGAAGTATGTCAGGGAGGAAAAAATCCTTTCTCTGGACGATGCAGTTTACAAATTCAGCAAAGCGCCTGCGGAGAAACTGAAACTCAAGAACCGTGGAGAAATAAAGAAAGGTAATTTTGCGGATATAGTCATATTTGATGCTGATAAGGTAATTGACAGGGCTACATACCAGAATCCCAATCGAAGGTCGGAAGGAATTGATTATGTTATCGTAAACGGCAGGCCGGTTGTAGAGAAGGGAAGGCTTACAGGACTCCTCCCCGGCAGGCTCCTCCTGAAATCCTGACATGGAAATCCTGCAAAAGAATGATTTATTAGTATGCGCCCAACCGGGCGGTCTTCTTCAGGCGGGACACTTTCATGAAATCATGCTTATATTGGGAATTTCTGATCCTGACATGGAAATTGACAGGAGGATATCCATAGCAGTAAACTATAAAAGTATTACCGCATCCCTTAGAAATTGTTTTTTTCGCCGGCCAAAAAGGGGGTTCAATGGAAATCAGAAGGAAAATCAGGTTCATCTTGAAAGCCGCAGGATATTTATTCCTTTCCGCAGTGTTTTTTTTCTTTTTAGCCCCAGGGATTTCCTCCGGGGATAATGCCGC
>CAZAMK010000059.1:0-6514 GCA_964486345.1 uncultured bacterium | reverse complement strand
TTATGACAATGCCACCGGACAAGTAGTGGCGTGGGTGGAAGCGGCAATCAGCTCGGTAAAGCCGGCCCTTGTCAGAATCAGGGTTGTAACCACCGACTACTATCAGGGGAGGGAGGAAGATGAGGAGGCTTTTGGAAGCGGCGTAATTATCAACAAAGAAGGATATGTCGTTACCAATCACCATGTTGCGGGAAAGGCAAAGCGGATAACATGCACGCTTTCGGATAAAAGAGAAATAGATGGCCAACTGACAGGAACAGACCCTCTTTCAGACATAGCGGTTATTAAACTTGTCCCTGAAAAAAAGGAGGAATTTCCCTTTGCCGTATTTGCGGATTCCTCAAGGCTGAAGGTCGGGGACAGAGTTTTGGCTATGGGCAGTCCGTACGCATTCTCCCAGTCTGTGACGATGGGAATCGTGAGCAATATGAGTTTGATAATGCCTCCTGCTTCGTTTTATAAATTAACTATGGACGGAGAAGACGTGGGTTCTCTGGTCCGGTGGATAGGCCATGATGCGCCAATTTACGGAGGCAACTCCGGAGGCCCGCTGGTCAGTATTGAGGGGAAAATAGTCGGAATCAATGAAATCAAGATGGGGCTGGGAGGAGCCATCCCGGGAAATCTTGTTCAGGACGTCGTCAGCCAGATTATTGAAAAAGGTGAAGTTGTCCGCAGTTGGACGGGGCTGGAGGTACAACCCCTTCTCAAATCGTCCGGCAGAGACGGCGGCGTACTTATCAGCGGGGCTATTAAAGGTTCGCCTGCGGAGAAAGCGGGCTTTCTTCCGGGGGATATCATGGTTGAGCTTGACCGAAAGCCGGTAAGTGTCAGGTTTGACGAAGAAATCCCGCCATTCAACCAGCTTGTTGCCGGAATACCGCCGGGAAAAGGGATAAGCGCAGTCGTGTTACGCAACGGAAAAAAGATAACACTGAATCTTACGACGGAGAAACGGGAAGCCGCGCGTTTCAGGCCGCAGGAATTGAAGCAGTGGGGTCTTGTGGGGCGCAATATCTCGGCTGTGGCCGCCAGGGAGATGAAGAGGGACAGCCGCGAAGGTATTCTTGTTGCTGATGTGAGGCAGGGAGGGCCATGCGACTCGGCAAGGCCGAGAATTTCGCAGGGAGACATTATTATCGAAGTGAACGGCAGGCCGTTTTCGGACGTTGAGAGTCTGTCAGGATTTACAACAGAACTCATGAAAGACACGGAGACCCCCGTTTCCGTACTCGTCTCTTTTGAGCGCAGGGGAGAACAGCACATAACGGTGGTGAAGGTCGGAATACCTAAATTGCAGGACAGCGGGGTTGAGGTGTCCAAGGCATGGATTCCCGCAGGCATTCAGGTTTTGACAAGAGAGATAGCCGAACATATTAACATTCCGGGCGTGACCGGCGTGAGGGTTACGCAGGTTTATCCCGACAGCAGCGCTTCAAAGGCCGGATTGAAGGTGGGCGATTTAATCACAGCCCTCAACGGAGAAAAAATTCCGGCGTACAACCCGCAGGACATGGACGTCCTGCCGGCCATGGTGCGCCAGTACAGGATAGGCGACGAAGTGGAGCTTACGGTACTGCGCAGCCTTAAAGAGATGAAAATAAATATGGAACTTGCCGCTTCCCCGAAACTGCCGAGGGAGATGAAAAAGTACAGGGATGACAATTTCGGTTTTACGGCGCGCGAGATTGCCTTTCAGGACGTCATTCAGGAAAAAGGCATTGAAGAACAGGGCGTTATGGTTGAGGCCGTTGAGCGCGGCAGTTGGGCCGCCCTCGGGGATTTGAGGACGGGCGATATTGTTATCAGGGTCAACGGGCAGTCCGTCGGGAATATATCACTGCTTGAAAAAGCGATGGAAAAAATCGCCGGAGATAAGCCGAAAACGGCCGTATTCCAGATACGCCGCGGAATCTATCTTATGTACCTTGAGTTTGAACCGCTCTGGCTGTGAGCGGAAAAAAGAGGAGGAAAGGCAATGAGGATATTTTTAAAAGTGCGCAGTGTGGTTTTACTGCTGCCGGTTGTTTCCTGTCTGTTCTTTTTCTCTGCAATCGCAGGGGCTGAAGACGGCGCTTCTGCTGGGAGAAAAATTATTTCAGAATGCCAGAACAGCGTAATTACTCTGGAGATCGTGATAAGCAACCGTATGGGCATGGGGGGCCAGGAATCAACGTCAGAGGGAAAAACGGAAATAACGGCAACGGTCATAGACCCATCGGGGCTGGCGGTTTTCTCTTTGAGCGCTTCCAATCCGGCGGATATCTTCGGAAGGCTTATGAAGAGTGCGAGAGGAGAAGATTCGGATTTCAAAATGGAAAGCGAGGTAACCAAAATAACTATGCGGTTTGCCGATGGGAAGGAGATACCCGGCACGATAGTCATGAGTGACATGGATCTTGACATGGCATTTGTGCGCCCGGAAAAGCCGCTGGCAGAACCGCTTAAGGCGATAGACCTTTCACAAAATGCGAAGGCGGAGATTCTGGAATCCGTAATCTTTGTAAGCCGCAGGGGAAGAGACAGCGGCTGGGTTATTTCCGCCATCGCGGACAACGTGAGGGCTGTGATGGCCAAGCCCCGGACATTCTACATACCGGATGAAAACATTTCTGCTCTCGGATGTCCCGTCTTCAATATGAAGGGAAAGATTGTAGGGATATTGCTTCTACGCTTGCCTTCGGTTTTCGCCGGTGCGGAAAGCATGGGATTCGGCTCAATGTTCGGAGGAGGGTTATCGGAGATGGGGATATTCCCCGTGATTCTGCCGGCTGAAGATATTCTCGGTGTAGTGAAACAGATTCCCGCTTCCGTCGCCAAGTGATTTTTCAGCAAGTATCATTTGCGTCAGCTTGCGTCGCCTGAACCGGATTTATCTTTCTGTATATTGCTTTTTTTGTCGGTGTTATCAAACTTTTTGATTATTTTCCTCAAGTCATCTTTGGAGGTTATCTTGCATTTTTTACCGATAAATCCGATTGCTTTTTGATATTCCTGTTCGGCCAAATCTTTTTCCCCTTTTGATTCATACAGTAAAAATAAACGGCCGTGAGTCAGTCCCAGTTTTGTGATGATAACATCGTATTTCAGGCTTTCAGGTTTGGATGATTTTTTGTAATATTCCAATTTTTCAGAGTAGTAATTCAGGGCAATTAGGGAGGATTCAAAATCACCTTCAGAATATACTGCAAGTACACAATCTTCTAAATCTGAAATAGAATTTGTTTCCATAATCTGCATATAGTCAGAAAGCACCTTTCCTAAAGCATAAGTATTTGTAGTAACTCTGCCGATTATTGCGCCAATCAGTATCAAAAGAACATACAGTAAATATTTTTTCATGGTTTGCAGCGCCCTTTCCGAAAAAGTGCGTGTATTTTTACCCGCATGGTTTTCACTATACTTTTTATAGGATGTATAATTGCACGATAAAAGCAACGTGAACATACAAGAAACGGCTGGCTGATTTCTCCGCCGCACTGGGGGCATTTCATCGGCATTACCGTACTTTTTGTCATATGAGCTTCTTGTTTTCTGTTTTTATTTTGATGAAGCATTATTTAAAATAATTATTTTGATTATTTTAGGTCTTTCTTCAGGATTTAAGATAATCCATTCTTTATGGACGATATTACCGTTTCTATCATAAGCCACTAATGGTAATATTTCAACTTGCGAGTTTAAACGTATCAATGGAAAAACTTTTTCCCCTGATTTCTCCAATGCGAATGTTTTTCTGTCGGATTGCCCCATTCTGCCAATGTGAATAAACACTGTATTGTCTGTGAGATTTTCAATTTCACAAGGTATTTTAGCTGTGGAATAAGTAGGAATAAAGAGAACTGGAATGAAGAGTATCATCAGAATCGATAAAATTTTCCATTTGATATGCATAAAATAAAAGAAAGAAGAAACATAAACACTTATCATTATCCCTAAGGCGATGGATATTTCCCACGGCGTGGTCCAACTGTCGTATATGATAAAAGCGATAAACCATGAGGTAAGCCCGATGAGAGAAATTATTCTCAAAAATTTATTGTCGTAAATTTTTATCCAGCTTATTTTTCGCATTTTCTCCCATTGCTTATTTTGAGTCGCTCAATTCACTTTTATCCTCCAGGCGCTTCCTGTATCTTCTGTAGAAATAGGCGCATATGAGAAGGATGGAGCCTATTCCCAGAAGCAGGAGGATTTTGTAAGTTTGCCCCACTGCCTGCATATCCACGAAGAATACCTTCAAAAGCGTTATGCCGAAGAGGGATAGAGCTCCGATTCTCAACGGCAGAGACTTCTTGATTATTCCGGCGATGAGAAGCCCTGCACCATAAAGAATCCAGAGGAAAGACAGGGCGGTGATTGTCTTCTGCTCTCCCAGCTCCCATACTGCGGCGCAGGAATAAAAATATTCAACGTTTAACTCTATGAAAAGCAGAATGATGAACAGTCCCCAAAGGTAAGGGACAGCTGTTTTTTCAAGAGAGGTTTTCTCAATCCTCTCACTGCCGTACAGGGCGGCGGCGTATGCCATGGTAAAAAGCAGAGTTGCGACGGAGAGGAATTTCAGGTTGAACAGCAGGGGACAGCCGTACGTATAGCGGCAGGTGAAAAAAGAGTCAATGACAGCCTTCAAGGATGCTGCTGTAATCAGTATAAGGCCTGCTGTTCGGAAAGCCGGAATTTTCTCTTTAGCCCCGATGAAAAAGAGGAAGAAAGAAAAGACTGCCCATAACATGGTTGTGAGAATCCATTCTATTCCATCTGTCCATCCAGAAGCGGAAAAGTAAGTGAATACCTCAATGTTTGCAATCCAGAAAAGCGCCATGGTGAAAACCGCCCATAAGGGCGCAGAATATTCTTTCTCTTCGGGGGTAATGTTTTTAAGCTTGCTAGTTGAAATACCTGCCAGACCGAAAGTAAGAGAAGAAATCAGCAGGGCAAGAAATTTCCGGTTGAAAAATAGGAGAGAATCATAAATCCTGCCGTATGGAATTGCAGAATCCAAAAGAAATAACCGCAAAACTACAAGAAAGAAAATTGCCAAGCCTCCGATGCGGAGAGATTTCCTGTCAAGGAGCGAACCTATGGCTAAGAAGATAAGCGCCTCGGCGCCCCATACGGCGGTAATCCAGTAACTCTTAACAAGCATGGGGACAGGCAGTGTCAACAGCCCTACCGCAGTGCCGACAAGCGCAAAGTATAAAAATATATCCCTGCCGTTTATTTTCCTTATTATCCCCGCAAGGATGAAATGATAGGCGGCCATGAGGAGCGGTATGCAGGGCAATAAGGCCGTTCTTCCCGTGTTATCAAGGATGTCATGCAGCAGGAAGAAGAATATTACCGGGTTGGCGATGACCAGAATGATATCTTCCCATTTTGAGCGGCCTTTCCGTATAATGCTGTAAACCGCGCTTATCAGGGAAAAGGTGATGAAATAGATGACGGCGAAACCAAGTGCCATAAGAAAATCCGAATGAACGTATTCTCCGGAGTACCATCTTTCAAAATAGAAGACGGTGCAGAGGAAAGAAAAGAGAGAAAGGATTCTCCATCTCTTTGCCGACGAGGCGTAAAGCACTCCCGCATTTATAATAAGAAGGTAAGAGAAAAGCTTCGGTGCGTAATTCACGGTGGAAGCCGGGTCTACGAGCAGAAGCGGGGTTGCGAACGCGCCGAGAGTAGTGAGGAATGCCGTCGCAAAAGCATTGTGGTGCATGGCGGTATACATTCCGCCCACGGTAGTTGCAAAGAAGATAATAAAAGCGGTCCACGCTCCGAACATGTGATAAAAGTGGTAGGCGGTGAACGTTGTGAGGTAAAGAATGATTAATCCGAGTGCGGATATTCCCTGCGCCAGTGCCTGAAAATTCTTTTTGTAGAGGAATTCGCTTAACCCTATGAAAATGAGCCCCGCCAGAAATCCAAGCGTAATACGGGCAACTTCGTTTATCCACCCTTGCTCAAACGCATATTTCATAAAGACGCCGAATCCTGTTGCAAATGCAAGAGCGCCGACCCATACCAGCCATCTTTCTCCTATAATCCTTTCCAGTTTCAACCAGTTTTTCCGCGTATCCTCATGGATTTCCCGGGATGTATCGGTTTTAATCTTTTCAGGCTGAACCTGCGGTTCGGGAGGTTTTTGTGCGGGTATTTCAGGAGAGGCGATTTTTATCTCTTTCTCGGGAGCGGCTTTTAATTGTTCAGCGGGAGGTGCAACGGTCTTAGGGCTGATTTTCTCAATCTCTTTGTAAAGCCCTGTCATTCTTTTTTGCAGTGAACTGATTTTTTCGTTCAGTTCGGAGAGTTTGCTGAATATAATAATTGCAACAACTACAAAAATTACAATCATTAATCCCATAGTCCCTCCTCATTTAATTCATTGTGTACGGTAGTTTGGAACCGGGTATATTAAACTACGGCGGGCTAAATGTGTCAAACTGCCGAATGCGAAAGAAGAGGAGAGAGCGGAGGTATTTTTATCGCGGAGCAAAGGTTTTTAAGACATCGG
>CAZAMK010000058.1:5476-7627 GCA_964486345.1 uncultured bacterium | reverse complement strand
CCGAGTCTAGTCCAGCTACTCCACCGACGGGGGGGCAAACTGGTCTCCCGACAAAATGATAGATACCAATGCCGGGTATAACGCACAGACGCCGCAGGTGGCAATATACGGCGATATTCCCGTTGCCGTCTGGTACCAGTATGACGGAAGCAACAACCGCGTTTATTCCAGTTATGCCGAGTTTGTGGACGTTCCGGCAAGCGGCGGTTGTTTCATAGCGACTGCGGCGTTCGGTTCTCCGTTTGAAAAGCACGTTAAGACTCTGCGAGAGTTCAGGGACAATCATCTGCTTACAAATAGGCAGGGACGGGCATTCGTAAGGTGGTATTACAGCCACAGCCCGTCTTACGCGGATTATATCAGGCGCAGGCCTGCGGCAAGGGTGGTTGTGAGATCTCTCCTGCGCCCAATCGCCTGGCTTGTCTCCCTTTGGTAATTGTAAAATCCCCCCATACCCCCCTTTTGCAAAGGGGGGATACAGTTCTCTCCTTTAGCAAAGGAGGGTCAGGGAGGATTTAGAGGAAATTTCAGGAAAGGTAGACTATGAAAAAGGCTCTGCTTATATTACTCATTCTATTTGTGGCAGCAGGAGCGGTTTTTTGCTTTTACAGGTACAGGACGCGCGATGAGCGGCAGATAAAGAAAAACATACAAATCCTGGCGAAACTTGTTTCCAGAACTCCCGAAGACAGCTCCCTGCTTATAGAAGGCAAAGCGATGAAGTTCGCTTCATTCTTCACTGCAAATTGCCGGGCGATTTACGGTCCGCCCATACCCGATATGAGCGGGCAGGACGATATCCGGATAATCGTTTCCACAGGCCTTAAGATGTTCAAAAAACTGGATGTTGAAGGCAGGGATGCGAAGGTAAACGTATTCTCCGACAGACAGAAGGCGGATTCCGTTGTCACCGTGAGAATCTCGGGCAGTCACGGAGATGAGGTTGAACAGCTCCTTGACGACCGCGAGGTTGAACTCTCGTGGGTTAAGGTTGAAAAGCTTTGGAAGGTGGAGGAAGCAAGGTTTATTACCCGGGAATGGAATTGATGTAGTCAGCAAACAGGCAGGGAGAAGGAGAAGGTGGTGCCGGATTTTCCGCTGGCGACGGATATTTCTCCGCCGCCGGCTTCCACCGCCATTTTGCAGAAGGTGAGTCCCAACCCTGTGCCGTGAACCTTTCCGCTGGCGGCTAAACCTGCCTGTCCGAATTTCTCAAATATCTTTTCCCTGTCGGCTTTCTTAATCTCGGGTCCGCTATTATGCACTGAAACAAAAACCTTTTCTTCTTCAAGCCGGCTTGCAATGGTTATTGTGCTTCCTTCAGGCGAGAATTTAAGGGCGTTGTCAAGAAGATTGCTTATTACACGCCTGATGATATCCCTGTCAAAGGAAAATTCCGGCACATCCTCCCGCAAAAAGGAAACTTTTATTTTATTCCTTTTAAGTCTGGGCTGTGTTGCATTTATAATTTCATCTATAAGGGGTTCTATCCTGTCCGGAGTTTTGTGAAGGTTGAATTTTCCCTGCTCCATCTTGTTGATATCAAGCAGGTTGTTTACCATATGCCAGACGTTTTTGCTTGAGTCCGAGATTATCTCAAGGTATTGCGTATCTTTAATCTGACCGTCCTTCTTAATATCTTCCAGAAGGGAATCTGCGGCAATAGAGACTACGTTGATGGGGTTTTTCAGGTCGTGGACAATCATATGCGTGAGGTCGCTCTTCATTTTCTCAAGGCGCGCTATCTCACTGCGGTAACGGTAAAAATAAGCCATTGAAAGACATGCCAGTTCGTTGTGGAAAAGCATATCCAGGGCAAACACCATCTTGGTCAGTTTCTTTTTGTCGGGATATTTTTTCATCAGAAGGGGCATTGATACCTCTTCAAAAAAATGCAGGGAGAATATAATTTCCTCAAGGGAAATCCCCATGTCCGTCAGTTCCCTTCCGAATTCAACCATTGCTTTGTAGTGAGGCTCAAGGTTCTGCATCTTCAGTGCGTCAAGGAAAAGATTAATCCACTTTGTAAAAACAATCTCCCTTCTCTCTTCCGTGAGCGTGCTTCTTTTTCCGAAGTGTTTTTTATAGAGGCCGCTCCAGTTTTTGAGCAGGGTGTTTTTATAGGGGGCGAGTGTTTCTCCGTGCAGGTTG
>CAZAMK010000058.1:0-5466 GCA_964486345.1 uncultured bacterium | reverse complement strand
ATTTGCGGCTTGAGGTCTAACATCAACTCGGCGAAATCTTCTTTTATGTGTATTTGAACCATTAGAAAAAATGCCGCTTCCCCTTTCTAAAGGAAAAGCGGCATTGTCTCCTCATGAAATCATTTTTTCTTGCGTGCGGCGATTTCCTTGTAGATGTTTATTGCCAATTCGTTTCCCCTGACGCCCTTTTCTATGTTGGAGTTGACGAATTCTCCGATTGAAGTGAACTCAACGTTCTTTCCTACGCCGTATGCCATCGCCTTCGTTGTTTTTGAGAATTCTTCTCCGGTCAGTTTTTTCTTTATTGATTTGTCGGTGACTGACTCAAGTGTTTTAAGGGGAACTCCCTTTTTTGCGGCCGATTCTGCGGAATTCAGCATTTCTTCGGCATCTGCTCCGCTTTTATTCTTGCGTATGCGCTCCTTTATTCTTTCAATATCCCCCTGCCATTTTTCACGCTGTTCTTTCCCCCAAGTGTTCCAATCAGGGAACTCTATTATTATTTCCTTTTCTGCCGTACCCTGTTTTTTGGCCTGCCCGGGAGGCATGCTTTTGCCCCCCCATCCTGTTTTTTTGCCATGGCTCCAACCCGGCGGCACTCCGTTTTTCCATTCCGCCTTTTCTTCTTTTCCGAGGTCAGGAGGCAGCCAGATGTCTTCAAGAGTTCCGATAGTGCCTTCTTCTCCTGTTTTCTTTACCGGCCTTGACATGGAGAATGCCGAATTTGCAAAGGAAACAATAACCGCAAATACAACAATACCACGCAATGTTTTTAAAAGCATGATATTCCCCCTCCTTTTGCGGCAATTAAACCTGCACATCCACGTGTTCGGTGGAAATCAGCTTATTGTTCCGGAGATACTGTACGGTTACCGCACGCACATTGCCGGTCAATGCTCCGGGTGTGGCAACGACATCTTCGGCAATTCCGGCTTCTGTTACCCTTGAGTATTTGACTGTGGCGTTCTGCTTTGCCGCTTCGCTTGCCGCCTGGGCAACGATGTCGGCATCCGCTTTCACTTCGGCGTTCTTATCATCAATCTTGTATCCTATCCATCCGCCTGCCGCCGCACCTGCCGCCGCACCGATGATTGCTCCTCTCCACGGCTTGCCTGAATCCACGAGCGCTCCCAGGATGCCGCCGGCAACTGCGCCGATGCCCGCACCTGTTTTGGTCTTGGGCGAAAGACCTTCTATCGTTTCACAGCCGCTCAACAACATTCCTGCCAATAACACAACAACTAATAACTTTTTCATGGGAACCTCCTTTACTCCGGACTCTAACTCGCTAAGCTTTCCAAGTGAGGAGTTATGATTTTGCTTCCCCTTTTTCTCATGCTAAAGCGTAGAAGCGTTTAGCGTATAGTCTGAAACATAGCGTATAGCGTTTAGCGTATAGTTAAAAACTTTCAGTATTGTTTTTCTATACGCTTTACGCTACCCGCTACACGCCGCTTTCCTTTACCTGCTTAACAAGCGCTTTATGAAAAATTGAACTTTTCTGACAGAAGGCCATTCTGCTTTAGTGGCAACAGGAATTTCTCCCTTTGCTTCACTGTTCAGTCTGTCGGCGGAAATTCCTTCCTTGGTGACCAGAAAGTTTTTAACCGCATTTACCCTTCGTTCAGAGAGTTTCTGGTTGTAAACGGAATCTCCCTCGGGAGATGCGGAACCGGCCATAATCACGTTAAGCCTGGGTTTCGCGCGAAGGAAATCCGCATTTTCCTTAAGCGTCTTCTGTGCCTCGGCTGTCAGCTGTGCGCTGTCAAACGGGAAATATACATCCTTAAGCTCTGACTTGATAAATGTCGTTGCTTGAGGCATTTTAGGTCTGCAGGGTGATTCGGCCACTATCTTTTTGGCTTTGCCCTCACCTACGTATACATAGCCTCTGTTGCCCCACTGCGTGGCTGACTTGCCTGCAGGCGCATCAGACGGTACCCACCAGCGGCCGCCTTTTTCAGCGTCGTATACAGGAGCTCTTTTCGCTCCAGACTTGCCGTACCATGAGAAATCCTTCTGTTCGGACTGGGTGGTGGCGCATCCTGTAAGGAACATACATAACAGAATCAACGCCATTCCCACCATACCTGCTTTCTTCATACATGCCTCCTTTGCCCCCATATTGGGGGTGTTTTTTTTCTGCTTATTTATTCAGCTGCCATGAATCCGACTTTGCGCGCGAAAGGCCATGAGGGCTGGGCTACCTCTTTTTCTCCCTTGGCCTGGATTTTCAACCTGTCGGCTGAAATCCCTTCATTGGTGACCAGATGGTTCTTTACCGCATCCACACGCTTTTCGGAAAGCTTCTGGTTATATTCTGAAGCGCCTTCCGGAGAAGCGGAGCCGATGAGCTGGACGTTGACGTCCGGATGCGCCTTTAGTACGTCGGCGTTATCCTTAAGCGTTTCCAGTGCAAGTGCGGTCAGTTGAGCGCTGTCATACACGAAAAATACGTCTTTCAGATTCAGGAAGGAATACTTGATTTTCTCAACCGGCCTGTCTTTGTAAACAATTTTTTCCACCGGCTTATCCACATAGACTATCTTCTCAACCGGCTTGTCAACATACACGATTTTTTCCACAGGTTTTTCTACTATTTTTTCTACAATCTTTTCCTGTACGACAGCCTTAGGAGCCGGCGCAGGTGCGGGAGCAGGCTTCTGTTCCGCCACAAATACGTATCCCCTGTTTCCCCACAACTCGTTTTCCTGTCCTGCGGGAGCTTCGGCGGGTATCCACCAGTGGCCTTCTTTCACCTCGTCATATACCGGTTCTCTTACCGCTCCGGACTCGCCGTACCACGAGAAATCTTTCACCTCGGATTTTGTAGCCGAACATCCTGCAAAAAACATGCACAAAAACATTCCGGGCAATATCGCCCCTAACAACATCTTCTTCATAGAAAACCTCCTTTACCCTTCAGGGTTTTTGTTTTTCCTTTATGAAGAGAAAACCCTTTCGGATTTTCAATTTAATTATAACATAATTTGTTAATCCTGTAAACATTTTAAACATATTTGGGCTCTTTTGTAAAACGGGTATAATATTTCCATGGCAGAAATCTCCGTTTTGAAAAGCAGGAAAAGAGGCCGAATCCGCAGAAGGAGCGGGGTTCTGGCTCCTTTGTTTTCTCTCTATTCACGGGACAGTTTCGGAGTCGGGGATACCGAAGACCTGAAGCTTTTTACCGATTGGTGCGCAAAGACGGGCAACTCCATAATCCAGCTTCTGCCCATGAATGAGGTCGGGAACAACTTCTGTCCGTATGAATCAATAAGTTCATTTGCGATAGAGCCGGTATATGCTCCCGTAGGGAGAGGCTCCTTCAATCCTGCCGCCGGCAGGGGTCGCGCGGATTACGGCGTAAAGGAGAAAAAAAGAGAATTACTGCGCAAAATGTATATTGAATCCGGCGGCAGTTTGCCTGCTGAAGCGGAAGAGTACAGAGAAAAAAACTCCTGGTGGATTGAAGATTTCTGTATTTTCAAGGTTTTAAAAAAACGGTTCGGGTTCAGGCCTTGGTACGAATGGCCTGACGCGTACAGGAATCGCTCATCTTCGGCATTGAAGGAGGTTTTTTCGGCAGAGAGAGCGGAGATGGATTTTGAGGTTTGGGTGCAGTGGTTTCTTTACGAGCGCCTGCGGGAGTTTAAGGCGTATGCGGGAGAAAAAGGCGTACTCGTCATGGGCGACCTTCCTGTTGTAATCAACCGCGACAGCGCCGACGTATGGGCTCACCCGGAATTGTTCAAAATGGAGTTTGCCGCAGGCGCGCCTCCCGATATGTTCTGCGTAAAAGGGCAGAGATGGGGCAACCCGGGGATGCCTACCTATGACTGGGAAAAGATAGAAGGAGGCGGCTGGCGCTGCATAAAGGAAAAATTGAGATACGCGGAGAAATTCTACGATATTCTGCGGATAGACCACGTGGTTGGGCTCTTCCGGATATGGAGCGTCCCAATTGAGGAGCCGCTTGAGAATGAAGGGCTGAACGGTTTTTTTGACCCGCCTGACGAAAATCTCTGGAGGGAGCGCGGAAGAAAAATACTCTCGGCCATGCTTGAGAGCACCGGAATGCTTTTGTGCGGGGAAGACCTCGGCGTAATACCCGACGCGTGCCCTGAAACAATGGAATTTCTGGGCATACCTGGCATTGACGTTCAGCGCTGGAAGAAAGACTGGCGCGGAAGCGGGGATTTCCTGCCTCCTGAAAAGTACCGTCAGCTTTCCGTAGCGGCTCTTTCAACGCATGATACCTCAAACTGGAATGATTGGTGGGAGCGGGAAAGTTCGGCGCAGGAGAGGGATCAGATGGGAAAACTTTTGAGGATTTACGGGCAGACGGAAGGAAAAGCGTCTCCGGAAATTACGGAAGCGGCGTTAAGGTTTATACTGGAAGCCCGTTCTGTTTTTTCAATACAACTGATTTTTGACTGGCTCAATCTTTCACCGGAAATTCTCAAAGGCGGGCAGTCTGCATACCGCATAAACACCCCCGGCACTGTCAATGCAAATAACTGGTCTGCGCTTCTGCCTGCGCCTATTGAGAAACTTATGTCACACGAGGTTTGCGATAAGATACGAATGCTCATTGCAGAATCCGGGCGGCTGGCATAAAGGTCTTTCCTTCTTTTTACCTTCTACCCTTGGGGGAGAAGGGTGCCGATGCGATGAGCAAAGAGCATCGCCTGGCACACCCGCCGAGTCAGTGAGGGTGTTGACACGAAGAATAATGAGTGTTGCTTAACACCTTCGGCGAGCAGGTGAGCCGAATGACCGAAGTGCGAAGCACAAGAAGGTGACCGAAGCCCGTAAGGGCAAGACAGGATGAGGGGTGTTTTTGGGAAAAACTTTAATATGGCGGAAACCAAAGAAAATAAGCAAGAGAAAGAGAACAAGAAGACGGTCAGGATTTTTGCGGCGGCATCTTTTTTCAACGACCTTGGTTCGGACATCATCTATCCGGTATGGCCGCTTTTTGTCACCACAGTGCTTGGCGCAAACATGGCAGTTCTCGGGTTTCTTGACGGGCTGGGAGAAGCGCTTGTCTCCGTATCGCAGGCGGTATCCGGCTATGTTTCCGACAGGATAAAAAAGCGCAAGGTCTTTGTCTGGACGGGATACCTTCTCGGCTCCGCATCAAGGGTGGGATACGCATTTTCGTCCGTATGGCAGAACCTGATACCTTTCAGAATACTGGACAGGGCCGGAAAAATCAGAAGCGCTCCGCGCGACGCCATTATCGCCGATATATCCACGGCGGAGAACAGAGGGGCAAATTTCGGATTTCTTCGTGCCGCGGATAATCTCGGGGCCGTATGCGGAATTGTAATATGCCTTCTCCTTTTCAACCTCATAGGATACAAGAATCTTTTCCTGCTTGCGGCACTGCCTTCGGCTGTCGGCGCTCTTCTTGTCATTTTCATGATAAAGGAAAAGAAAGCGGAGAAGGGGATATACAAG
>CAZAMK010000057.1:3896-7670 GCA_964486345.1 uncultured bacterium | reverse complement strand
ATTCTTATTTGGCGCAACGATTCGCTTTCATATAGATTTATTATGGCGCAATGCGCGTACTTGTGCCTGAAGCGCTTTTGAGGTATAATCGCTTCATCTGCATTGTCTCCTCGAATCTTCTGCACCTGAAATTTATTCTTGACTTTTTAAAGTAATCTTATATAATCTAATATAATCTCATATAGTTAGAGTATAGGATTATTTATAATGAAAAATACACTTGAGAAAAGAATTCAGAATATACCGACTTCTGTCTGGTCAAAAATAGTACAGATAGACGAACTGAAAGGACAGTGGGTTGCCGGCGCCAGATTAAGCCCTCAATTACTGGGACGCCTCAAAAGGTCTGTTTTGGTTACCTCTACCGGCGCTTCCACACGCATAGAAGGGGTGAAACTTTCCGATGAAGACATAGAGAAACTTATGAGGGGCATCTCCATACAGAAATTTTCCGACAGAGACCAGCAGGAAGTTAAAGGATACTATGAATTACTGCAGAATGTTTTTGATTCCTGGAAGACGCTCAAATTCTCCGAAAGCACGATAAAGCACTTTCACAAAGAAATGCTGAAATACGTTGAAAAAGATATCAGGCACAGGGGAGAATACAAAAAACAGGAAAACAAGGTACAGATGATAGATGAAGCCGGGAAATCCATCGGAGTTCTTTTTGACACCACTCCTGCTTATCTTACGCCAAAAGAAATGCTTGAACTGGTTGAATGGACACAAGATGCTCTCAAAAAAAGAGAATATCACCCTCTCCTTGTTATTGCCAACTTTCTTGTAGAATTCTTGCAAATTCACCCATTTCAGGACGGTAACGGCCGTCTTTCAAGAATTCTAACGAACCTTATGCTTTTACAATCCGGATACCTGTATATGCCCTATGTCTCTCACGAGAAACTGATTGAAGACAACAAACCGGACTACTACTTGGCATTGAGAAAAAGCCAGAAAACATTCAAAACAAGAAAAGAAGACATCTTACCTGGGCTGGATTTTTTCCTGACCGTATTTCTTAAACAGTCAAAAATGGCAGTTGATTTATTGTCCAAGGAAGATATTGAGAAAATACTCTCACAGAAACAGATTGCCGTCTGGCAATATCTAAACCAGGTCAAAGAAGCAACCCCCGGGGAAATAGCTGAACAAACCAAGGTTGCCAGGCCGACAGTCGGTCAAGCCCTTGATAAACTCCTGCGGCTTAAGAGAATTGAACGCCTCGGCCTCGGTAGAAGCACAAGATACAGAAAAGCATGAAGAGAACGAAAAAAGCCTTCAATATTGAAAATGCGGCTCATTTTGCCCGTTCCCCGTTTTTCTGATAAAATATCCGCTTTCCGAGGGAATAAACTCCCGTCAAAATAAAACCATTGAACATCTCAAGAAAAAAGGAGAGACATGGAAGAACAGATTATTTCAAAGGCGATTATTGAAACGTACTTTAAAGAGTTGCTTTCAAACCTTGACGTGGACGTTGCAATTGCGGGCGCAGGCCCTTCAGGGCTTGTCTGTGCGTATTACCTTGCATCCGCCGGACGCAAGGTGGCTGTTTTTGAGCGGCATCTTAAGGTCGGCGGCGGGATGCCGGCAGGCGGGATGATGTTTAACAACATCGTCGTACAGGAAGAGGCAAAATCCATTATGGAAGAGTTCGGCATAACACTGAAGAAATATTCGGAAGGGCTGTACACTGCTGATGCCGTTGAGACGATGTCCGGCATATCCTTCAAAACGGTCAAAGCCGGCGTCAAGATATTCAATCTTATCGGCGTGGAGGACGTCGTGGTAAGAGACAACCGGATAACCGGAGCGGTTTTAAACTGGTCTGCGGTTGACATCGCACGGCTTCACGTCGACCCTCTGGGCATAAAAGCAAAGGCCGTGGTGGATGCGACGGGACACGACAGCGAAGTATGCAGGCTGGTGGAAAAGAAAACAGGCGGCATCAAGGTTGCCGGCGAGAAATCAATGTGGGCGGAAATGGGAGAGAAAGCGCTTGCAGAAAACACAAAAGAGGTCTATCCGGGACTTTTTGTCTGCGGGATGGCGGCAAACGCCGTGTTCGGTTCACACCGGATGGGCGCCATATTCGGGGGAATGCTGCTCTCCGGCAAAAAAGCATCCGCACTGATTATTGAAAAACTGAAAAGTGCCTGATACGGTTTTTCACCTGCCTTCATCCGGGGTGAGGACGAAAGAAGGCGGATACAACTACGGGTTTAACAGCCGCTTCCTTGGTATTTTTCAGCTACAACCGAACTCCCGGGTTATCTTGCGGATTTAGGCTTTCCCCTTTGGACATTACTGAAGAAAACAGTATAATATAGAGGTTTAACAACGGAGGGGTCGCATAGCTGGTCTAGTGCGGCGGATTGCTAATCCGTTGTACGGTCAAAAGGCCGTACCGTGGGTTCGAATCCCACCCCCTCCGCTTAGTTTCGCAAGCAATAGGGATTCGAATAGAGCGAAGTCAGAGATTGTGAGCTGGCGCAACAATCTCAGCGACTGGCCGACCCCGAGCGGGTTGGGAGCGAGGGGCGCCGAATCCCACCCCCTCCGCTTAGTTGGTATATTCCGGGCACATCCTTAACACAATATTCAATGGAAAAGATAAGGAAGTTTTACGGCGGGCTTTCAAGGCAGAGAAGGACAATACTCTGGATATGCCTTGCCGTGGTTTTTATCTCAATAGTACGCCTTGCGGTATGGCAGTCGCGGAAAGGCGGGCTCCCCGGTTCCAAAAGCTACATAAAAAAACTTGCCAGCGACAGCCCCGAAGAAAAGAAGTTCGCCATATACGAGGTCGGCAGGAGGGAAATGAAGCCGGCTCTTCCCGCTCTGGAGGAGATTTTAACAGAGGACTCTTCCGATGAGATGAAGAGAGCCGCCTGCTGGAGCATAGGGAAGATTGACTTAAACAGGCTTTTATCTCTGCTCGGAAGCTCCCCCAAAGAGGTGAAATATATAATAATGGAGACGCTGATGAAGCTGGACAGGAACAACGTCTCCGTTCTAATGGATATATTTTCCTCGGAGGAAGAGGATGTAAAGCTCAAAATCCTTGATTACGCGGCAGGTTCAGCCGCCGGCGAAGCGGTATACGGCAGGATAATGGGCATAGCCGAGGATAAGCGGGAATCTCTGAAGGTAAGAACGGCGGCTCTGGAGACAGCGGTAAAACATGCGTCCGGCGCGGATATGGAAAGCCGGCTCTGGAATATTTATTACAACGACTCTGACGAAGAAATGAAGCAGTTTTCCCATGCCCTGATAAAAGAGCTTAAGGAAAAAAAGAGGTAACGGTATGACAAAACGGCGAAAGTGTGCGTGCAGGGAGAAAAGAAAAACTTTTCTATACGCTAAATGCTACACGCTAAACGCCGTAAGTTTCGGTTTTACGCTCATAGAAATGTTGGTGGTAATCGCCATCATTTCCATGCTTGCCGGACAACTTCTGCCTTCTCTTTCAATAGCGAGAGAGAAGGGAAGGCAGGCAAACTGCATAAACAACCTGAAGCAGTTCAGCCTTGCGATTGAGATGTACTCGCAGGATTACAGCGATTATCCTCCGTGGCTTTCCTCCATGTTTCCGGGATATGTTTCCACAAAAGGGTCGTTTTTCTGCCTTACCGACAGGGACAAGGGCAGTATCGGCCACGGGCACGAATCTTTTCCCGAAACAAACGACATTCCGCCGGAAAATATCCCGGGGGAGAGTTATTCCGCTCCGTACACGGGAGGACTTGCGGGTTTCAACAGCCGCAATCC
>CAZAMK010000057.1:0-3886 GCA_964486345.1 uncultured bacterium | reverse complement strand
GATAAAAACGGCGACGGCACTGTGTCATGGAAGGAAGCCAAGCTGTGGCAGTCCGCTTACGAGGGCGGGCGCGGACAGGTGCCGATAGTGAGGTGTTTCTGGCATTACCGCAATTACGGCCAGAAGGTGCTGAACCTCGCGTACAAGGATTATAACGTATTTCCCAGCGGGGCGGAGTGGGAATCCACTTCTTACTAATACCAATCTTCTTTCACGCATATAGCTTCGCGTTAGTCCGTCAAAGGTTCAGTGGCGGATTGGCATAGAAATCCCCTCTTCCTCCCCCCTTTGCAAAGGGGGGTAGGGAGGATTTCCGCATCTCCTTATTGGTTTAAGCGGAAGATTTGAACCAGCTGAAGGTTTTCTTTATCCCCTCTTCTATGGAAACTAAAGGCGACCATCCGGTAAGTTCTTTTATTTTCGCAGGGGAGATACAGCTCCTTTTTATCTCGCCTTTTCTCGGTCCGGCGTGTATTTTTTGAATATCTTTTCCCGATGCGGCTTTTATGTTCTCAAATATCCGGTTGACGCTGGTTTCCACGCCTGTGCCCACGTTGAAAACGCCCTGTATGTCATTCTCCAGCATAACCGTGTTTGCGTTGAGGACATCTTCAATGTATATGAAATCCCTTGTTTGTTCGCCGTCCCCGAAAACGGTCGGCGTTTTATTTTCAAGGACGTTTGTGGAAAAGATGGCTATAACTCCGGCTTCCGCATAGGCGTTCTGCCTGGGGCCGTATACGTTTCCGTACCTTAATACCGCATAGCGCAGTTCGTAGAAAGCGGAGAAATAGACGAGGTATTTCTCAACCGTAAGTTTTGATATCCCATAAGGGCAGAGAGGAGACGGCTCCACCGTTTCAGGCGTCGGCAGAATATCGGTGGCTCCGTATATGACCCCGCCCGTTGAAGAGAAGATAAGTTTTCCTCTCGTTCCGGCGTTAAGAAAATTTTTAATTACGTTCACCGAGCCGTTGATGTTGATGTCGGTGTCCAGAAAAGGGTCTTCTTCCGATTTTCTGACGTTTATCTGCGCCGCCAGATGTACGACCGCCTGCGGCTTTTCCTTCTCAAATACAACGCCGATTTTTTTGTCCCGTATGTCAATGTTATAAAACCTCGCTTTGGTGTTGAGGTTTTTGATGTTCCCCGTGGAAAGATTGTCAATTATGGATACGGTATGCCCGTTCTCTATCAATCTGTCCGCAAGGTGGCTTCCTATAAAGCCGCATCCTCCCGTAATCAGCACGTTCATTTTAGTCTCCCGGAAAACCGTGCAATAAATTGCACCGCTACAGTTATGGATCCCTGCTTAGTTTATCCCTGCGGATATTAAGCAGGGACAGGGATGACAAAAAGATACAGGTCCCGATTAAAAGCATCACTGGCCCCGATGAAAAACATCGGGATGACAAAAACGTCAGATGGCAAAAAACGCCAGATGACACAATACGTCACTTCTCACGTTTAACTATTAGTATTTAGTCTACCAGGGCGATGTTCTTTGCCCATTCCTTATTTTCTTTATACCATTCAACCGTCTTTTTTATCCCCGCTTCAAGGCCTGTAACGGGCTTCCATCCGAGGAGTTTTTTCGCATTTTCTATGTCAGCCCAGGTTGCGAATACATCCGTTTTCTGAAATGGCTTATATTCTATCGCCGCCTTTTTCCCCAGCTCTTTTTCAATAAGCGCTATCAACTCATTTATGGAATAGGGATGATTCCCTCCGAGGTTGATGGTGTTGAACCCTTTCAGGTTAAGTCCTCCGACAGTTCCCCCCGCGATATCTTCAACATAGGTGAAGTCTCTCTTCTGTGTTCCGTCTCCGAAAAGGGTAAGCGGAACGCCCTCATCCACCTGCTTTATAAAACGGAAGACGCTCATATCCGGCCTGCCGGCGGGCCCGTAAACAGTGAAATAGCGAAAGACTGTTACGTCTATCCCGTACAGATAATGGTACGTATAACAGACAGCCTCCGCGGATTTTTTTGAAGCCGCATAGGGTGAAATAGGCCTGTTGACGGCAAGGTCTTCGTTGAAAGGCATTTCTTCCCCCGGGTAAACCGAAGAAGTGGACGAAAGGATAAATTTTTTTATACCCTGTTCTTTTGCCGCCTCAAGCAGGTTGAGCGTACCGGTAAGGTTTGCCCTGAAGTATACGAACGGGTCTTTAATGCTTGCGCGCACGCCCGCCCTTGCGGCAAGGTTTATTATCGCGCCTGGAGCGAAACTTTTTACGGCATCCTTGACTTTGGGAGAAGCGATGTCCTCTTTTATGAATGTGAAGTTTTTGTCTTCTTTCAGCCGGGCGAGCCGCCACTCCTTGAGCAGGACGTCATAATAATCGTTGACTTCGTCTATGCCGAGCACCCTGCAGTTTTTCTTAAGAAGCAGTTCCCCGACTTTACTGCCAATGAACCCGCAGCAGCCGGTCAGAAGTATTTTTTCCATAGTTCACCTTTTTCCCCTCACCTTTAATTCCTCTCCATGGGGGAGAGGATCATGGTGAGGGGGTCTCTATGTTTCTCCCTCCATCAGTCCGTGGTCGGCAAAGCTGTAATACCTGTTGTCGCCTATTATTATATGGTCAAGCACCTTTATATTCAAAATCTCGCTTGCTTTTAAGAGGTTTTTTGTGAATTCTCTGTCCTCTCTGCTCGGTTCCGGGTCGCCCGAAGGATGGTTGTGGGCGCAGATGACGGATGCGGCAAAGGCATTCACCGCTTCATGAAATATCTCCCGTATAATCGGATTTGCCTGATTAACCGTTCCGTCTTCAATCTCTTTTAACCCCATTATTCTGTTTTTAGAATCCAGCATAAGTACTTTGAACAGTTCTGTTTTCAGGTCGCGCATTCGGGGTAGCAGAAAACACACGGCGTCCTCGGGTTTGGATACCTTTGGCTTTTCCTGTAACATTTCTGTCTCCGCAAACCTTCTTCCTATCTCAATAGCCGCCTTTATCTGGCAGAGTTTTGCATCCCCCAGCCCCTTTATCTCCTTCCACTTTGTCATGCTGGTGTGGCTCATATTGCGGAAAGTTCCGAATTTCTGCAGTATTTTCCTCGCAATGTCAACCGCGCTTTCGCCTTTCATCCCGGTTCGCAGGAGGATTGCGAGCAGTTCCGTGTTTGTTAGTGTATGCTCACCGTGCTTTAACAGTTTTTCGCGCGGCTTCTCGTCGTCAGGCCAGTTTTTTATTGAGTTCTCGTAGTTTTTCATATTATTACATTGCAGTCTAAGCAAGCAGAGCCGATATTATGCCCACCAGAAAAATCCCGTCATAAACCCCTGCGCCGCCGATGCTCATCATCCCGGGATATCCGCCCAGGCGCGGCATGTGCAGTAAATCCGCCCCTATCAGAACGCCGAGCACCCCCGAGATATATGCTACGGGTATCTTGTTGCCCGGGGAAAAAATGAACGCAAGGGCAACGGCCGCAAGCGGAGGAACAAGGGTTGGTATTATTATGCCCCGTCCCGGAACTACCCGGGCCAGGCTGAAGCACAGGACGGTTGTTATAACCGTGGCAAAAAAGGTGTGCGGTAAAGGCGCCTTCGGCAAAAGATATATGCACAGGAGCAGGGGGATTATGCACCCTCCGAGGTTTATGGCGATAATCTGTTTTGTCCCGTCTGCGGGTATGTTTAAAGGATTAAAAAAAATTAAAGGGTTTGCGGCGCTTTGGGAATGAAAGATGGTTGCCTCCCTGCTGTATACGGGGATGTTGATTAAACTCCCCGCGAGAGACATGAAAAAGATGAAAAGGGCCATACCCGGAGAAAGTCCTATTTTACCCAGCGCAAGCCGTATTATTTCAACCTGTATGATAAGGAAGAAAAAAGGTATGAGCAGAATAAGGAACAGAAAAAGCATAATTGAA
>CAZAMK010000056.1:0-7727 GCA_964486345.1 uncultured bacterium | reverse complement strand
GTTTGTGTCCGCGGCAAAGCCCGTTGAAGAAACTCCGAAAAGTAAGGCAACCGCCAGCAATACCATGGTCGTTCTTGCCATTTTCCTCCTCATTACAAGTAACAACAGCCCAAATCCCAGTATGAGATAGGGGATAATTCCCTTCATCATAAGGAACGCTATGCCGTAAACGGGCATAAGAGATATCCTTGCCGCCGCCCTCAAACCTTCATTCTGCGCTATCACCGCCGCATACTTCGGGCTGTGCCTGTAGTACCATCTCACAAATGCCCTGCCCGCGGTATTGGTCAGCAGGTATCTGTCCCTGAACTCCCTTAGCATCTGCACGTGGCGCTCAAACGGGGAGCCGAACGCCGCAGTCGCGATGAAACAATTTGTTCCGCCTCTAACGAGGTCAGGCTCGGCGCCTTCAGCCGGAGGTATTGGCGCTCCGCTTACAGAGACGGGAACATAAGGAAGCAGTTGTGCGTTTTCATTCCCGGAAACAGGATTAAAGGTTGCTACCAGCATATCGCAATTCTTATCCCAACTCGCCCCATAGGTTCCGGTAACCGGTTCATTAAAATATAAATCAAACCTTATTTCCGTTCTATCTCCTGCATTAAAAGTCATTAAATAGTCATTCCCTCCCGAAGGGATGAAAGTGACTGTCCTGTTGTCTTCATCAATCTCTGCAGTTCCGATAGGCACCCATGTGTTTACCTCCTGGTAGCAGTATAGGATAAACTCGTCCACGTCTTCCATGGCGCCTGTTCCTTCAATGTGAACGGTAAACTTCGTAAGATATCCCGTCCAGTCAATTTGAGATGCTGAAATGTCTGCCGGTTCCGGCAGGCCGGTAACATTCAATGCAAGATTAAGCAGAGTAACTTGCGCCTCCGGATCGGTAACAGGGTTCTCAACTTCAAGTTCACCCTCGGTAACCTCGGAAACCTCAATGTGCCCGAGTACGAAATCCGTTCTCATGGGAACAATGGTAACCCCGTCGGCAAAGATGAAACCCAGATAATTCGGTGAATACCAATAGGAACCTGTACCGTCACCAACATCGGCGCTCTCGGTGGAAAAATCAAGGTAAAGCGGCTGTAACTTCTCAAAGCCCGTCTGTATATCCACATCAACCTGTTATATATCCTCAAGTTCGGCAAACAACCCGTTGTCGGACGTCCTTTCAAGAGCGCCGTCCAGCTCTTCTCCCATACAGTCAAAATAATAGGCCGGTATCCAGGCAGATAGTTCTTTCCATGCTTCAATTCCCGCTTCCTTGACAGGATTGCCCATAATGTCTTCCACACGGCCGATAATTATGCCCCGGCCTTCGTCAATTTCCCTGATCTGAAGCGGCGGCTCCAGCCCGTCGGCAAAATCCTCGCTTATAATCATGACGGTTACTTCGCCGTCGCCGTTTTGCAGGGAGCCAAGAACGGGCTCTGCCGGATCTTCCATCACCAGCATGTAAGTGTCCTTGTATCCAGACCTGCTCGCTTTTACTATCACGCCTGCAAATGGCGGGACGCCTACAAGAGTGAAAGAACCGTCTGCACCAGTAGTTGCCGGTAAAACGACGTCGTCCTGCATACCGCATAATTCCACCGTTGCTCCTGAAACCGGATTGCCTTTTTCATTAACGAGGATTCCTGAAACATCCGTAGTTTCTAAATTAGCAAGGTTTATTCCCGTAACGGCATCATGTCGGGAAACGCCGGAAGTTACACATCCGCCGTATATGAAGGCGGGCCTCCAGCTGAACTCATATCCCGTTTTCTGTGCAGATACCATCACCACGCCCGGGTTAAGATTGAAAACGATGAATCCGATAGTATCTTCTGTCGGTGCGGAAACAAGGTTTATGCCCAAATCGCTAATCTCCAGAGCAGACTCTTCGGATTCGCTCTGCTGATGAAAAATTTCTATATACCTGATAATTCCCGCAGGAGAACCGTCGGGATTATTTACTATGCCTGTCGCTACGTATACCAGGCCTTCTATCTGCTGAACGCCAACCTCACCGCCTGTTAGATAAAATTGGTCTCTGGTAAGAACCACAAGCGTCCCAAGATTCGGTTGAGGAGTCATTTCTCCCAACTCGGCATATAAACGCGCAAGCATCTCCTCCGTCAGAACGAACATATCATGGTAAGTTACTCCGCTGCTATAAGAAGGCCAGAGAGAAGGGAGCGTGTAGGTCGTCACAAAAGGAGAAACACCGTTGGCTGCTCCCTCTGCATTCAGGTATCCCGAATCCGTTGCCTTCAGGATATACTGTGAACCAGGGTAATACCCATCCATATTCAAAGTATACACACTGTCGTAATCCGACTCATCGTAATTTCCCGTTTCGTTAAACCTCACATCCACACATTTATAATAATAATCGTATACAGGCGTCAACACCGGATTTGTCTGAACTATTGAATCTTCAGGTATGCCGGCATCTGTCAGAGGCAGAGTTAAAGCCTGCCCCTGAACACCGACAAGCTGTGCGGAGCAGTTCCCCGCAAAAAGCATAAATACAGCCATCGCCGCGCCAATTATTGCAAATTTCTTCATTTGCTCTCCTCTTTGCCCAAAGGCGTTTTTGAAAAGCGCGAAAAGTGAAATGTGAGACGTAAAAAGTAAATACTTTTTGTACAGGCTGATGTTTTTTGTCATTGCGAGGCGTCTTTTTGCCGCGGCAATCCCAATCTTAAGTTTGTCATTGAGATTGCTTCGCTATTCTCGCAATGACAATTGAGCCAAGGCCGCAATCAGTTACTTTTATTATACCTTTTATCCTTTTTCTGTCAATCAGTTTACGTAAAAACAAGGCGGAAAAATTGACAGGATTTTATGAGGGTATACAATGTAAGTAAGAATAGTTTCCCTTTATTGTCATTGCGAGCTCCGCTTCACAGGAGCGCGGCAATCCCTTGAGATTGCTTCAGCATTGAAAACATGCTTCGCAATGACAAACAAAACTGGAATTGCCGCGTGATAAACGAGAGGAGGGGGAAAACATGGCAGAGGAAATAAAGAAAGACGAGGCCAGAAAACTTAACGTCATGATAGTGGAAGACGACGATATCATAAGGAAACTGCTGGTGATTGAGTTCAAGAGGCGCGGGCACAACGTGCTGGAATATACTGATGCCGCAAGGGCAATGCCCGACCTGCGGAGAGAAAAACCGCCGGTTGACGCGGCTGTGGTTGACCTTATGAATATGGGATACGGCGGCAATATAGGGGATTACATGAGGAAAATGCCGGAATATAAGGCTACCGCCATCATATTTTATTCCGCTCTCACAAGACAGCAGTTCAACACAAAGATACTGGAAGCGCCCAATACCCATTACATCCATAAGGAGCCGGGGAGCGTAAAACTGCTGGTTGAAAAGGTTGAAGCCCTCGGGTTAGAAATCATCCCAGACCCCCCTTTGTCAAAGGGGGTATAGAGGGGCTTTTAGAAGCTTCTTTTTCAGGTCGTTAATAAATATCAGTTTCTTCTCTTCGCCGTAGGTGTCACCCGCCGCACCCACCAGCCCGAACGTTGAAAGCTCCCAATACTCGCCCCCGGCAGGCGTAGTTTTCTTCTTGTACTGGTAAGCATGGTTATACGGGTCAATGAAGGTTGTTCCCGCCCCCATGTAAGGCCCTTCCCATCCTTCAATCCCGGGGTTTTCCAGCAGGTCTTTGAGTTTCCCCGGCATCTGCCCCGTATCGGCATAGAAAAGCGCTACGGCGTTATATATCGCCTCAAAATCCTTCATTACCTTCTCCGAGCCCTTTTTGGCCAGCCCCAGCTCCCTCACAATCCTTGACGCCTCCTGCGTCTGCATGGCGTTTATCTCGGCTATGCCGCCCACTATGCCTATCTCTGAAAAAGGTATGCTGTTTTTCCACTGCTCCCACTCCTGCCTTTCCTTCTCCTCCAGCACGCGCGGGTCAACGGGCTTCTCGTTGGCAACGACAATCGTTGACATGTTCTCTTTGAGAATGACGTATGCGGCTGTTTTTGTTGAGGCAACCCTGACCTCTCCCGAAACCACGCCAACCATTGTTGAGTCATTAGCCAGCGTATACCCGGCGGTAAAGACGGTACCCCTGACCGCGGCAAGAGTATTGGGCGTTTGTATCTCAAATTTTGCCTCGGCGGCAGGCAGTTTTTCCACCACCGACCATATTTTGCCCATCTTCACTTCAATCTTCACCTCTTTTATATTTTTCTTTTCATCAAAGAGCGAGCGTTGAACCTGCAGTGAAGTGTTCTCCGCAAGAGTGATAACGGCCTTCTTCCCTAAAGCTATCACGGCGCCGGAGTCTTTCCCCGTAACTATGTAAGTCTTTTCGGCGAGTGCGGATTTCAGGGGCGGCTCCGGCATGGTTTTTTTTAACGGGTCCCAGAAATAAACCTTTCCCTTTTTATCAGCGAGAATTATCGCGTCATCCGCAGAGTAACAGACTGCGCACAAAGAAAATACAGCCGCAATGATTGCACATAACAATTTAACCCTGTTCATTTTTCACCTCCAAAGAACGCGGTAAAGCACAATCCCCGCCCCTTTTCCCTGAACATTAAACGTCCCCGCTTTTTCGCAGAGTATATTTTCTTTGGATATCAATTTGTACGTCTCTTCCCCGACAAGTATCTCGCCGCCGGCGGTAAGCCCTTCAATCCTTGCGGCAACGTTCACCGCATCCCCTATCGCGGTGTAGTCCATCCTTCTCGCGGTGCCGATATTGCCTATAATCATCTCCCCCGTATTTATCCCCACTCCTATTGTAACCTTCCCTTCAAAAACCTTCATGTTCCGCATCATCTCCTGCGCGCACAAAACCGCATTGACCGCATGCAGAGGGTCGTCCACCGGAGCTCCAAATATCGCCATAACCTCGTCCCCTATAAACTTGTCCAGCGTCCCTCCGAATTTGAAAACCGCTTCTGACAGGATGCTCAATATCCTGTTAAGGAAAGCAACGGTCTCCTCCGGCGAGTGCACATCGGCATAAGACGTGAAGCCGCGTACGTCGGCAAAAAGCACCGTGAGGATTTTCTGCTCGCCCACCAGCAAGACGTCTTCCCCGGAGCCGAGCAGTTTATCCATCACGGGGGGAGAAATGTACCTGCTAAAAAGGTTTTTCACCTTCATCCGCTCTTCCCTCTCGGCTATAAATCCGGCGAGTATGCGTATGCCGTAAACAAAGAAAATGGACAAAACCCCGGGAAGCACGTCTATCCAGAAAAACCGGAAGGTGAATAACGAAAACGCAAGGGCGATAAAAACGGCGGCGAGAACAATGACAAAAAGAATGCCGGCGAGCGGCGAAAAGGAAGCGGCCGCAAGTCCTGCGGCCAGAGAAAAAACGAGCGGTATGAGAAAATTCTCCGCAGATCCTGCCCTTTTTATAAACTCCCCTTTAAGAAAATTCTCCAGAAAACTCGCATGGATGCCCATGAGAGGGTAGTTTGCGGCCCCGGACACAGCCCCCTTGTCAGCGGCGCCGGTCGCCGTTGAACCCACGATAACAATTTTGTCTTCAAAAGCGTCCCCGGGTATGATGGGCTCCCCGCCTTTAACCAGTTCAACGTAGGCTTGGAAAACCTGCACAAAGGAATAGTTGGGAAATTTTTTCAGGTTGGGATAAATATTCAGATATACGGAATAGTTCTCCGCGAGAGGCACCGTCCTCTTTCTTCCGTTTATTTCATATTCAAAGGCAGACCTGTCCTCGGAGGTTATGTCGGCGTCCATGACATCCTCCAGAAGCGCGGCGCAGAGGGAATTGTACGTCTTATCCTTATGCTTTATGAAGAGAGGGTATTTTCTTATGACGCCGTCGGTGTCCGGAAGTATGTTTATAAAGCCGGACGACAGCGCACGCTCTTTCAGCTCCTTCACCGGTTCGGCCATCATTTCCGACTGCAGGACTCCGCTTTTGGACTCCGGACGGTCAAAATAGAAGGGCAATACAACATTTCCCGCATACTCCATCGCCCGGGCAAATTCCGCATCGGCAGGGCGGCTGTCTATGAAGAGGATGTCAAAGACGACGGCCTTTGCGCCCATGTTCTTGAGTATTTCCGTGAACCCGGCGTACCACTGCCTTGAGAGGGGCCATTCGCCGAGACTGCTCAAGGTGTCGTCGCCTATAAAAACAAGGGCGATGTTTCCCGAGGGCTCTTTGTCCCGGAGGGTTTTCATCCTCCAGTCATAGGTGATGTTCTCAATCCGCCTGAATACATCCAAGCGGAAGAGTATGAAAAAGAAGGCGGTTACAGCAAAGGCGAGAACGAGAACGTTCCGCTTAACTCTTCGTTTTTTTCCCTGCATTTTCAGGGTCCGTCGGAGCGGTAATTGTGAAAACTGTGCCTTTCCCCGGCTCGGACGCCACGGCAATGGTTCCCTTATGCTCATTTACTATCTTTTTGACCACCGCCAGCCCAAGCCCTGTTCCTTTGTGCCCTTTCGTGGAGAAGAATATGTCAAATATCTTTTTCAGGTTTTCCGGAGGAATCCCGCTCCCGTTATCCTCCACCTTCAAGCTGTAGCATCCCTTCCCGGGAATGCCTTCGGTGCACAGCCTTATCTTACCCGAGCCCTCGGGAACAACTTCAAATGCGTTGCTGAAAAGATTCAGCAGTACCCTGCTCATCCCCGTAGAGTCAATCATGACTTCTTGTACACCGCTGTCAAAAACATATTCAACCGAAATATTTTTCTCTTTCAGCTTCTCCTCGTAAACGCTCACCGTGTCCTTGATAAAATTGCCCAGCGCAACCTTCTGGAAGAGCGGCTTCTTCTTTTGAGAGTAGTTAAGCATGTCAAGTATCAGCTCGGAAATCCTGTTCACGTTGGTCTTCACTATCTTCCATCCGTCCTGCACGTACTCGCCCTGCACCGACGCCATGGGTTCATCCAAAAGATAGATGCCTCCGGTAAGCCCGTTAAGGATATTCTTGATGTCGTGGGAAAGCGAAAGCATCGTCTCCCCGACGCCGGCCATCTTTGCGCTCTTCATGTTTTCTATGTAAAGCTGGGCATTCTCCACGGCAAGCGACGCCTCGCCGGCTATAATCTCCATCAGCTCCTCGTCTTTTTTGTCAAACGGACTGCCGCCCTTTTTGTTCAAGACCTCCAGTACTCCGAGGAGCTTCCCGCCCTTGCCCGTCAGAGGCACGGCAAGTATGTTCTTTGTCTTAAAGTGCGATTTGTTGTCGGCGGAAGTAAAAAAACGCTTGTCTTTTGCGGTATCCTTCACGTTTATTATCTTTTTTTCTTTTGCGCAGGCGCCGGCAATACCCTGTCCGAGTTTGAGTTTTATCGTTTTTACCGCTCCGCCCTTTTCCCCCGTGGCTACCTCAAAAAAAAGAACTTTTTCCTTGCTGTCGTAAAGGAGCAGGGAGCTGGCTTCGGCATTGAGGATGCTCTTGCTTTCCTCCATTATGAGGGTGAGCAGTTTGTGGAGACTGCTTATTGAGGATATGAAATTGCTTATTCTCTGCAGAACCTGAAATTTGTGGAGATACTCTTTTTCAGTTTTCACGGATTTATTATACCACCTTGCAAAGAATAAAACAATTGCAATAGAATGGATTTTGTTATAAACTATACGGCAAAAATCACACCCCTCTCACCGTTTGTCATTGCGAGCGGGGTGAGGGTGATTGTAGCGGTGGCATTCATGCCACTTTTTTGTCATCCCTGTCCCTGCTTACTACATGCAGGGATAAACTTAGCAGGGATCCA
>CAZAMK010000055.1:3665-7728 GCA_964486345.1 uncultured bacterium | reverse complement strand
GTAAGAGTGCCTCTTCTCGAACTGACAATGTCCGAGGAAAAACTTTTACTCCATGGAAACGAAGTATCCATTGAAGGCCCGAAAAAACTTCCTGCCACATTCCATTTTACACCGAGGTCTTTCAAACTATCGGTATTAACCTCAACAAGCACGGATTCTATTGAGACCTGGGAAACGACCTTGTCTAAAGAAATTATAATATCCTTCAGTTCCGCCATCAATTCGGGATTTTCCCTGACCGTGATGCTGTTCGTCCTGCCGTCAACGACAATCTGTCCCTTATCACTCATCAAAGGGCCTATTACTTTACCAAGGTCTTCCGCTTTGGCATACTGCAGGAAAAAAGTTCCACTCTGCAACGACGTCAACACTGCGGTTGATTCCTTAACAATGTATATCTCCGTACCCGGCATTTTTTCCCTGTATAGCCCGTTTGCCTTTAAAATCGAATCAATCGCTTCCTCCCCCGAAACATTGTCAAGATAAGCGCTTATGGGCCGTTCCCCGAGTTCAGCGTTAGTTATCATCTGAACCCCTGTCATTTTGCTTAAACTCTGAAGAACCTGACTCAACTTTGCCTGGTAAAAAGTCAGGGTAGGCGGCTTGTCTGCCGCCAAAAGGGCTCTTGACGGAATAAAGAGCGTAATCAAAAACATCAGTATGATTAAGGCAAAATGCAGTTGTCTTTTCATTTTTATCATCTCCTATTTTTTTATATCAATGGGGAATATACTATCCCCGCGTTTAATAAGAACATTATCTTTCATTATCTTGTAAACCTGATACTCTCCTATATATTCTCCCTCTTTTTTCACTTCATCGCCTATGATGGCAATAGAAGATTTGCTGTCAAAAATTATCCCGTAAACATTAAATTCCGGTGCCTTTTTGATTTCTCCGGCAGTCCCGTCCGCTGTCTCTTTTTTTGCGCTTTCAGGAGAAAACAGGGGAACAAACGGGTCCCTCTTCAGCCTCACGTTCTGGCGGCTGTCTCCCGCAGGCATAACATCCAGCGTTCTTTTCAACTGATTCAGGCTGTTTTCAACCTTCGTTATGTCCAGAACACGCGAAGCGGTTTTTCCCGATATTTCAACGGAACCCGCCTTCTCCGTTTCACCGTATAAGAAAACACATAAAACGATAAAAAACAGGATTAAATTAACTTTGAGTTTTTTTAACATCTCCGTCATCCTTTTTAATGCCGCGGAAAACCAAATCATACAGCGGCTTATCCTCCGGCCCGGTGCCGCGGCTTATGACACTGATTTCCCTTATCATTAAAAATCTCCTGTTATGTTCAATCTCGTCTATAAAACGCATCACGTCCTGGAAATTCCCGGAAAACATCACCGTCCACGTATAATACGTTTTTGCAAGCCGGGCTTCTTTTGCAGAATTGTTTTTTAGAGCCGTTGTTTCAAGCAAATCAAGATTTGTCTTTTTCGCCGTCTCCGCAATATAATTATAAAAAGTCAAACTTGCATCAACGTTTCCGGCATCGACCCACTCAAAATCATTTGATTTAACAACGGCTTTCCTGATGGCTTCATTCAAAGAGTTGATAAAAGAGGGTGAAGACGTTATTTTCATGTAGGTATATTCCACCCCGGATTTTTCAACCTTGTATTTCTCTATCTTGGCTCCCTGCGGGATAAAAATAAAGTGGTATACAATCCCCGCTATCAGGATGTACGACAACACCATCCATACAAGATATTTTTTAATCAGATGTACCAGCAATTTTTTTCACGCTCCTTTTCTGTTTCAACTCGCATTCTATTTCAAAAGACGTGACTTCCGTCTTGTCTTTCTTATCCCGCCTAACTTCTCTCAGATATACCGCCTCAAACAAATTTCCGTTGCCGAGGCTTCTGACAAACCTGTCTATGGTTGCCCTTTCGTCAACCGCATCAGGCAGTATATATCCTTTTATCGTTATCATCACCGTTTCTTTCTTATCTTCATCGGGCACCGTAAATTTTTCAAGCCACATCCCTGAAGGCACATTCCGCGCCGTAAAAGCAATTATGGGCGCCCACAAAATATTGTTCTGTGATTCCGCCGCAAAAAACTCCATTTTTTTCAACAGCCTGCCGCTTTCTTCTTCCCGGGCTTTGATATACTCCACTTTTTCGCTTTCTCCGGAAATCTTACTCTCAATTGTTTTTATATCCTGCCGTATCTGCCTGATATTCATCTCATTCCTCAAAAAATTCATTGCCAAAAGCAGAAGCAGGAAAGCAAGCCCTGCGAAATATATGATAAAAAGATTAAACACCACCCGCTGTTTCTTGAATTTTTCAAGCCGTGTTTCCAATATATTTAATTCAATCATTTTATTTTCCTGATAACAAGCCCCAAAGAAACCGTGAACATCGGTCCTTTTATTTTAAGTTCTTCCGGCGCCAAGAACATCTTTACGTTCGCAATATATTCAAGAGGATTCCAGACAGACGTATCAATTTTAAGATTCTGCCCGACCGCTTCCTGAACTCCGGGGAACATTGAAGCGCCCCCTGTTAAAAATAATTTTTCCGGAGACTTCCCCGTTTTAGACGTAAAATATTCAATGCTTGTCTTCAACTCCATCAATAGTTCTTCAATGCTGGAAGTAATAATCTTTTCCACCTCAGCCTTATTTTCTTTTTTGTTCTGGTATATTTCCGCATCTTCCATGGAGATATGCATACCTGCGGCAACAGCCCCTGTTAAATTCTTGCCGCCGAAGTGTATATCTCTTATCAAAATAAATCCGTCTTTTTCAGAAAGAACAAAATTAGCGGTTTTATTTCCTATGTTCAGAATAAAAACAACCTTCCCTGTTTCTCTTTTGTTCAGAAGATTAAAGCAGTTAAAAACAGCCAGGGAATCATGGTCCATTATGAGCGGCTTCAACCCTGCGCCGTGCAGGGCTTTTGTAAAAAATTCGCATTTATCCTTCTGACAGCCGACAAAAAGAATAGTTTTCCTGCCCTCTCTGCCCGGCAGCACAAGATAATCGTACTCCAGGTTTTTAGTGCCTCCCGGAGTTACCTGCATCAGTTCCAGTTGAACTGCGGATTTTATCTCTGCCTCGGGAAGTTTGGGTATATCAAAATAGTGGATTATCGTACCGCCGCTGTTTAGACCGGATACGGTTCTTTTTTCCCTTATCCCGTGGCTGTGCAGGAATTTCTTAAGCGCTTTTACAAAAACATCCTGTTCGCGTTCAACGAGATTATTTCTGAAATCGGAAAAAGGATTGGGGAAATATCCTATCTTTTTTATAAACGGCCTGCCGTTTTTCTCGCTTCCCTCAATAACTTTTACATAACAGGACCCGACGTCAACCGCTACAATGTTTCTCATGTCATCTGCCTTTTTTCTGTCATATGAATTCCATAAGGACAGGGGCTGTTTTACGTAAAACAGCCCCTGTATCTTCATTACAACCCTGAATAAGTTATTGTTCCGCCTGCCGCATTTGTATAAGTCATCGTTACCGTTATGCCTGCGGCATCACCGGCACCATCTGTTGTTGCGGTAAATCCGGCGGCGCTTGCAGCGGTTACTTCATATGCCGTGAAATACTTATTGCCCGTCGGGTCAACCCCTATAGTTGCTGTAAGCGTTGCCATGTCGTCTTCCGGACCGTAATATGAAGTATGTTCGGCGTAATAAACCCTCTGTCCGGTCAGAACGGAACCCAGAAGGGCCGCACCCTCAGCCGCCCTTGCTTTTTTTACCTGCGCCCGGAAAATGGGGATAGAGATGGCCGCAAGGATACCCACAATGATGACCACCGTCATTAATTCTATCAGCGTAAAACCTTTTCTATTCTTTCTCAACATTTTTCATTTCCTCCTATTTTGTTTGCATGTAATTCCTTCGTGCGATAAATACTGTCTCTGTTCCCTCTTCACCACCTCCTTGACACAACATTAATTGCATTTATTTCATTGCGGCTGCCATGTTGAATATCGGCAGATATATCGCAATGACAACCGAACCGACAATTACACCCAATCCTATTATCAACACCGGTTCAATAATTGAAGCCAGTATACTCAACGTCGCATCAACC
>CAZAMK010000055.1:0-3655 GCA_964486345.1 uncultured bacterium | reverse complement strand
ACCCAAGCACACCCGGCAAACCTCACCCTCGGCTCAACCTCGTCACGGAAAAAACGTGCGGTTCTCTTGAGCATATCTTCCATCCTGCCCGTCTCCTCGCCTACGGTAACCATCCTCACAAGAATGACGGGAAATATCCTGTGCTTCTTCATTTCCTTGCCTACAAGCGAACCTTTTATCACGCCGTCGCGGACATTCTGCACCGTTTTTTCAACAACCCTGTTCCCTGCGGTTTTTGAAACGATGTCAAGAGCCGAAACAATCGGAACGCCCCCGGAGAGAAGAGTTGCGAGAGAACCCGCAAACCGTGAAAGGCTTACCTTTAACATCAATTCTCCGAATACCGGAATCCGCAGTTTTGCCATGTCAATACTCTCCCTGCCAGACGGTGTCTTTGCTAAAAAAGACAAAAAGATGCCGAAAAGAAACAGCCCGAGAAGAATAAAGGGCAGGGCGGAGACAAGAAAATTGCTTATCCCCAGCACAATAAGCGTATATTTAGGAAGAGCCGCCCCGAAATCCTGAAAAATCTCATTGAATTTGGGAAGCAGGAACAGAAAAACAAAAGAGACCACGGCTACAAAGAATAAAATCACCACAGCAGGATAACTCAGCGCCTGCCGAATCTTGCTTCTAAGAACAATCTGGTCCTCAAGGTTGCCGGCAATCTCAGCCATTACCTCGGCAAGATTTCCGCTTTCCTCCCCTGAAGTGATGAGCGCCACGTAAAGAGGGTAAAACACCCGGGGATATTTTGAAAGCGCCTTTGAAAAATTATTGCCTTCCTGAATATCTCTCCGGATGCCTTTTAATACATCTGAAAAATAACGGTTGGATGTTTGCGAACTAAGGTCATCCAGCGTTTCTATGATGGAAACTCCGGCCGCCAGCATAGCGGATGACTGTCTTGTGAATATAGCAAGTTCTTTAAGGTTTATTCTCTTCCTTTTTGAAACAGGCGCACTTTCGCTTCTTCTTGACGACACCTCTTCTTTCTGTCCCGCCAGTTGTATGTCAACAGGGAAAAGGTTCTGGTTCCGGAGCCTGGTCAAAACGATAAGGTTTGAAGGCGCATCAAGAATACCTTCTATTTTATTCCCACCCGTATCCCTCGCCGTATACTGATATCTCGCCATTGTTTTGTTTGTGCGACTTGTCCCGTTCTACGGGATAAATCCCTGCCGCCTGCGTATTCTTGGCGGAGCACCGTTGCATCTTTTCCCATTCCCTCGCCCCTTGTCCCAATTTTCGGGATCCCGTACTACAAAGTCGGGAGGGGAGAGGGTTCAGGGTGAGGAGTGTTGTTACACCACCGTCTTGCTCAAGAATTCGTCAACCGTAGTTATCCCGTCAAAAACTTTTTTAAGCGCGGCATCCTTCAGAGAGAGGAATCCCTGTTTTGCGCAGAATTCCCTCAAGACCTCTTCCTTGCCGCCTTCCAGAATACTTTTCTTAATCTCCTTGACATTGACCTTTAGAACTTCAAATATGGCAATCCTTCCGAAATATCCCGTGAAATTGCAGTTACTGCATCCCTTTCCCTTATATATTTTTTTTCCTTTCAAGGCAATACCCATATTTTTAAGAACTTCGGCGCCTTCGGCATCCTCATGTTTGCAGGACTTGCATATCCGCCTCACAAGCCTCTGCGCTATCACCATATGCAGTGCTTCGGCTATGAGGTAATTTGGAACCCCCATATAATTGAGCCGCGAAACAGAGGAAATGGTATCGTTGGTATGCAGGGTGGAGATAACCAGATGTCCTGTTAAGGCCGATTGTATCGCAATCTGGGCAGTTTCCAGGTCTCTTATTTCACCCACCATTATAACATCCGGGTCCTGCCTCATCATCCTCTTAAGTATCTCGGCAAATGTAAGCCCTATCTTGGGTTTAATCTGCACCTGATTTATACCGCTCAATTCATATTCAACAGGATCTTCTATCGTTACGATATTTTTATCGGGAGAATTTATGAAATTGAGGCCGGAATAAAGCGTGGTAGTCTTCCCCGCGCTTGTAGGACCTGTCACTATTATCATCCCGTAAGGTTTCAGCAGCCCTTCCTTATAAGTCTTCTCATCTTCAGGTTCAAAACCCAGGGCATCAAGCGTTTTTACAAGAGCCTCCCTGTCCAGAAGGCGCATGACCACCTTCTCCCCGTATATCACGGGAAGCGTTGAAATCCTTATGTCTATATCCCTCAATCCGATTTTAATCTTCGTCCTTCCGTCCTGGGGCAGGCGCCTCTCCCCGATATCAAGATTGGACAATATCTTCAGGCGGCTCACAATACCTGCATAAGAAGACCTGGGAGGAGGGGGGAACGGCTGTAAGATACCGTCTATGCGGAAGCGTACGGAGATTTTATCCTCATGGGGTTCAAGATGTATATCCGTGGCTCTTTTTCCCACCGCTTCAAGAAAAAGCGAATTTACAAACCTGACTATGGGAACGTCTTCAGCGGCAACGCGCAGTTGATTCAGGTCTACCGATTCCTCCGCCGTTTCCATGTCTTCAAGGGCGGATGCGGTCTTTAACAAATCCGCAGACTCAACGTAGTATTTTTCAAGATACTGTTTTATCTGAGACTCTTCCGCTCTTACAATCTTTATCTTTCTGTTTGTCATCCTCCTGACGGTATCAATGGCTATGATATCCGCAGGGTCAGCCATGGCAACCACCAGACGTTCATTCTCCATGGTGATTGCCAGGACATTATATTTCCTCGCAATGTTTTCCGGGATAAGTTTTACTATCTCCTGCTTTATCCCCTTAAAATTTGATAGATTGACAAAATTCGCTTTCTTCTGCTCGGTAAGACACTCCACAATCTGCTCATTTGTTACAGCCTTATTGCCGACCAGAATCTCTCCGAGAAATTTTTTCTCGGCCGCCTGCCGGATTAACGCCTCTTCAAGTTGTTCAAGGGATATAACCCCTTTTTCCAGAAGTATCTGCCCGAGCTCTTTTCTTTCCATAAATTGCCTGTTGAAAAACCTTATATTGCTTATAAATGCGTTATGTTCATATAAGACTATGGTCTTATTATACAAGAATGCTAAAAAAAGTCAAATTTTTTTAGTACCCCCCCTTAATTAACGCTTTTAACAATTTTCCAAAAAAAATACCGAAAAATATGTTATAATTGTGAATAGGAGAAACAATGGTTGACGGTAAAATAAAAAAACGTATTGAGGAGCTGGCAAAACTGCTGAATCACTACAACTACACGTATTACGTGGAAAATAACCCCGTCGTTACCGACTACGAATACGATACCCTCTACAAGGAGCTCGCAGGACTGGAAAAAGAACACCCCCAATACACAAGTGCGGACTCCCCGACGATGAAAGTTGGCGGAGAACCCCTGAAAAAATTCGCCGCAGTCCGGCACATGGTCCCCATGCTAAGCATAGACAACACCTATTCAGAGGAAGAACTTCTTGACTTTGACGCCCGCGTGAAAAAATTTGCGGAGACTGACGGCCAAAATATTGAATACGTCGTTGAACTGAAATACGACGGCGTAGCAGTATCCCTGATATACGAAAGCGGCAGGTTCCTGCGCGGGGTGACGCGCGGAGACGGCTGGCAGGGCGACGACATCACGGAAAACCTCAAAACCGTAAAAACCCTCCCTCTGTCCATCCCT
>CAZAMK010000054.1:0-7773 GCA_964486345.1 uncultured bacterium | reverse complement strand
GCAAGATACCTGTCCTGCCCCCCGACGCTTTGAGCCGCCTTGAATATGGCGTCCGATATCTTCCCTTTGTCAAAAGAAACTATCCTCCCGTCCCTGTTCTTCACCTGCGTTATTCTTTTGTCCATTACTGCTCTCCCGAATAATTGTAAACGCTGTTGCGGCTTATCTTAAAAGACGCTTCTATTATACCCTCCCCCAGCTTCTTTGGAAAACCTCAAGGAATTCCTTGCAACATAAAACCCGCACTCTGTTGACAAAAATACAAGTATCTGGTATTCTAAACTGCTGAATTTTTAAAGGGAACCGCAACCGCATTAGAAAAATTCTGTTTTCTCTAATTTCTAATGCTCTAATGTTCCATTGCACTTATTCGCCGGGGTAGCTCATTGGTAGAGCGCAGCCCTGAAAAGGCTGGCGTAGGCAGTCCGATTCTGCCCCCCGGCACCATACAAAACAGTGGTAAGTGACAAGTGGTAAAGTGACGTTTTGCGTCATTCCTGCAAACCTGTCCCTGCATGTTGTAGGCGTTGTAGGCAGGGATGGTAAGCAGGAATCCAATAACTTGCCGTTGCGCACTCTTCACTAAAATTACCGTTGTAAAAAAGAGGTGCTCCACAAATGCATTATTACGAACAACTCCTCTCCGATTTCCAAAAATTGAACCTCGGGCGTAAACAGATTATTATTTCCCTGAACCGCGTGTTCAACAAGGAAAAATGCGGGTTTATGTCCGAAATGATCTGTTTGCTGAAAGAGATAAACGAAAAGGAAGAAGAAATACAGAAGCTTTCCCGCGAAGAAATGAGGGCGAAAACAGACGCTCTCAAAAAGAGAATACGCGAAGGGACGCCGGCGGACGAGGTCATTGTTGAAAGCTTTGCTCTCGCAAGGGAAGCCGCCCGAAGAACCCTGAATATGCGTCATTTTGACGTTCAGCTGCTCGGAGGAATGGTCCTGCATAAAGGCAGAATGGCGGAGATGACCACGGGGGAAGGAAAAACGCTTGTCGCCACTCTGCCCCTCTTTCTCAACGCCCTTGAAGGAAAAGGATGCCATCTTGTTACGGTCAACGACTACCTTGCGAAAAGAGATACCCAGTGGATGGGCGCCATATACAACTATCTCGGCCTTTCCGTCGGATGCATTATTTCCCAGAAAGAAGCAAGGGGCCCTTATTCCTCCTCTTCTTTTGTCTTTGACCCCGGCTATCTGCCGGCAGATTCAAGGTTTCTTTACCTGTCTCCCGCTCCGAGAAAGCAGGCGTACAACTGCGACATAACCTACGGCATAGGCAGTGAATTCGGGTTTGACTACCTGCGGGACAATATGGCGGTGAGGAAAGACCTCCAGGTTCAGAGAAAGCTGAATTACGCCATAATTGACGAGGTGGATTCAATTCTCATAGACGAGGCCCGCACGCCGCTGATTATCTCCGGCCAGTCTGAAGAGACCACAAAACTTTATTATGAGACCGACAAGCTCGTCAGAAAACTGAACAAAGAGGAAGATTTCACTCTTGACGAGGAAGGTGAAACGGTATCCCTTACCGACCAGGGCATTCATAAATGCGAAAGGCTTATGGGCATACAAAACCTGTATGACGGCTCCAATACCGAACGGGTGCACCATATCAACCAGGCGTTGAGAGCGCATTCTTTTTTCAAAAGAGACAAGGAATATGTGGTAAAAGAAGGACAGATTATTATCGTGGACGAGTTTACCGGCCGGCTGATGGAAGGCAGGAGATGGAGCGACGGACTGCATCAGGCGGTAGAGGCAAAAGAAGGAGTGCGAATTGAAAACGAAAACCAGACGCTTGCAACAATCTCCTTTCAGAACTACTTCAAGCTCTACAATAAAATCGCGGGGATGACGGGCACAGCCATGACGGAAGCCGTAGAATTCAAAGAAATTTACACTACGGACGTAATCGCCCTGCCCACAAATAAAACGTTAAAAAGAACCGAGAATGACGACGAAATATATAAAACCGAAAAAGAAAAATTCAACAGGGTGGTTTCTGAAATAGAGGAAGTATTCAACGCCGGAAGACCGGCTCTCGTGGGAACCGTTTCCATAGAAAAAGCGGAAAAATTAAGCAGGATGCTCTCCAGGAAAAACATCCCCCACAAGGTTCTGCACGGCAAAAATCATGAAGCGGAGGCCGCCATAATCGCGCAGGCGGGCAGGCCCAAAGCAATAACCATCGCAACGCAGATGGCGGGAAGAGGCGTTGACATAATACTGGGAGGAAATCCCGAAATACTCGCGAGAGAAGAGACTATCAGGGTAATATGGTCGCGTAAAAAAACGGGAGACGGGGATTCGGGGCATATCAGAAAAGAGCTTGCGGAAGCTCTCAACGATACAGAAAAGCGTTACAAACAGGCGCTGGCCGACATTGACGGAAGATATAAAAACACTCTTGAATCCATGAGGGCCCTGTTGAACGAAAAAGAAAAAGCGTTTTCCGGGCTGGACAGAAAAGCCGAAACGCTGTTTGAAGATACGGTCTTCAAGAAGCAGGCGGGGGATGCGTACGAGAAATACCGCCCCCGTCTTTTGAAACTTAAAGAACTTCACGACAAAGCTTCCGAAGACCTCGCGGCCGCCCAGGCCGAAGCCGGCGACCGGCCTGAAAAGCTGAAAGATTTCAAGGAGGCGGCAAGCAGGACTTACAGGGAATATGTTTCATTTAAAACCTCTCTTAAAGAGAGGTTCGGCATCGTGATGGACGAAGACATGGAAGAGAGGCGCCACAAGATGACCGAGATCCTTAACAGTCAGGAACTGCACTCTCCTGACGGCAAAAGAAGCATTTCAAAGACGCTTGAGCTGTATAAAAATTCCATCGTGCAGTATTTCTCCATACTCAACTCGGCTTTTGGAGAGGCGGAAGGTTTCCTGAAAGAGCGGAAGAAGGCGGATTCTTATCTTGACTACATAAAAGAAACTTCCCTTAAGATTGCAGGCGGCGGTGATTTTATCGCTCTGGCGGAAGATTTTAAAAGCAGGGAAGGACGCATGTATTCATCCTTCCTTGACGTCAAAAAAGCCGTTAAAAGGGCTATAGCCGAACATCTCCTTGAAGAAGACCTGGCGGCGGCGGAACGGGAATACAGAAATGCCCTTGCAGGATATGAAAAGGAATTCTCGCAATACGCGGAAGAACAGAGAGCGGCAAGGGAGGATTACGAAAAAGTCCGGAAGAACTACGAGGAAGAGTGGCAGAAAGCAAGGGAGGAACTGGAGAAGACGCCGGAAGAATTCAAAGAAGTATACGAACAGCTTCTGGAGCAGTATAAAAAACCATGGATGGAAGACCATCAAAAGGTTGTATCGGCGGGAGGACTGCATGTCATCGGCAGTGAAAGATATGAAGCCCGGAGAATAGACAACCAGCTAAAAGGAAGGGCGGGCAGGCAGGGAGACCCCGGCTCTTCAAGATTTTACCTCTCTCTGGACGACGACCTACTCCGGATTTTCGGCTCGGAGAGAATGGCGGGGGTTATGGGTCATCTGCCCGAAGGGGAAACCATAAAGCATCCCCTTATAACAAAAATGATTACAAACGCCCAGAAGAAGGTGGAGGCGCGTAACTTTGAAATCAGGAAGCAGCTTCTTGAGTTTGACAACGTTTTGAACGAACAGCGCAAAATTATTTATTCCATAAGGCAGGATATACTTGAAGGCAGAAATCTGAATGTCTACATGGAAGAATTTATGGAGGAGTCCGTTCAGGAAAGCATTGATGAACATCTGGATTTGCAGGTGAAGCCGTTTCTGTGGAAGCTTGAAAACTTCAGGGCGGCTATAATCAATCTCTTTGGAATTGACCCGGAACTGCCTCTGCCTGAAAATATCCAGAACCCCTCGTACTGGAGAGAAACATTAAAAACGGAACTGACGCAAAAAGCCGCAACCGCATATGAAGAGAAGAAAAAAGAAGCAGGCCCGTATCTTTCCGAAATACAAAAATTTATCATGCTTCAGGTTATTGACAGCCGCTGGAAAGCTCACTTAAAAGTCATAGATGAACTCCGTGAAGGCATAAGTTTGAGGGCATATGCGCAGAGAGACCCCCTGCTTGCATATAAACATGAAGGATACCAGGCTTTCCAGGAAATGCTTGCCATGGTGAAAAGAGAGATTCTGGCGAATCTTTTCCGTGTCAAAGTTGCCGAAACCCCTGCATCCGTAAAAACTGAAATTCCGTCTGCTCCCGAACAGGTGACTTACAGCCATAAAACCTTTGACCAGTTTTCTGCACCCGGCACAAAACAAGACTCTGCCGCGCCGCCGTTTATTCCTCCGGCAGATATGGCGCACGGAGAAACAGCCAAACCTCAACCTTACACCGCAGGAGTAAAGGTGGGAAGAAATGAGCCTTGTCCGTGCGGAAGCGGCAAAAAATATAAAAAATGTTGTGGAAAAGATGTGTAAAAGCGGTGTATAACCTATGGAAAAAGAGTTAAACGGCATGGAAAACGAGTGGAAACAGACTCTGGAAAGGGTTGAAAAAAGATTAAACAATGCAAGGGCGTATGATATATGGATAAAGCCGGTAAAGTTTAAAGAAAGAACGGGAAACAAGGTAAAGATAGAAATACCAGGGATGACCTTTGAAAAAGGGTTTCTGCCGTTTCTTTCCGTAATCAAAGAAGAGTTTGAAAAGATATACGGCTGGCAGCCGGATATTGAACTTTTTTACAGCGGCGAGGCGACAGAAAAAGCTGTAACAATATCTAACGAGTCTCCCCTCAATCCCGGGTACACCTTTGATAATTTTGTCGTAGGTTCCAACAATCAGCTGGCGCACGCCGCCGCGCAGGCGGTTTCCCAGTCGCCCGGCATAGCGTACAATCCGCTTTTTTTATACGGCGGGTTCGGCCTGGGCAAAACGCACCTTATGCAGGCAATAGTGCAATCCGTCAAAGAACGTGAAGAGACGAAAATTATTTACATCCCTGCAGAAGTATACCTTAATGATTTTATTCAAAGTATAAAAAACAAGACAACAAATCTTTTCCGGCAGAAATTCAGAAAGCTGGATTTCCTGCTTATAGACGACATACATTTTATAGCGGGCAAGGAAGGGACGCAGGAAGAGTTTTTCCACATGTTTAATTTCCTGTATGACCAGCGAAAACAGATTATTCTGTCCAGCGACAGGCCTCCGGCAGAAATATCCTTTCTTGAAAAGCGCCTGATATCAAGGTTTGAATGGGGTCTTGTGGCAGAAATTCTGCCCCCGGATTTTGAAACAAGGGTTGCAATACTGAAAAAGAAATGTGAAATTAAGAATATTACTGTGAATGATGATATAATATTCTATATTGCTGAAAATATTAAAGACAATGTACGGGTGCTTGAAGGGGTTTTAAACAGGATTTTTGCTTTTTCAAGCCTGCTAAATAAGGAAATTGATAAAAAGATTATTAATGAGATAATGGATGGAGAGTATTATAAAAAAAGGGTTATAATAAACCTTGAAACTATAATGACTTTTGTTTGTGAGTATTTTAAAATCAAAGAAGATGATTTATTGAGTAAAACCAGAATGAAGAATATTTTAATGCCCAGGCAGATAGCAATGTTTTTAAGCAGGGAATTAACAAATAACTCATTGCATTCAATTGCGGTGAAATTTGGAGGAAAAGATCACACAACAGTGCTTTATGCCTGTAAAAAAATAAAAAATCTCTATACTACAGATGATTATGTTAAAGGTATAATTGACGAGATAAGAAAAGGTATTGAAAAATAACTATACACATTTTTTATACACTGTAAGTATATATATAATATAAACTTAAATATTTTTTAAACAAAAAAACCTACTATTAACTTAACGGAGGATAATAAATGGAAATAATAGTAAAAAGTGGTGTGTTAAAAAAAGTTTGTGGAAAAATAGAAGGGTTATTACCTGTAAAACCTGCAATTATGATAACTTCCGGTATACTTTTTGAAGTTAAGGAAACAGGAGTGTTTTTAACGGCAACGGATCTTGAAAATACAATAAGGGTAAGTATTGAATCTGAAAAAAATAAAAAAGGCAGTATGGTAATAACAGGGAAAAAATTTATATCTTTAATAAAACAACTTCCGGATGAAGAAGTAAAAATAACACAAAAAGAGAATTCTGCGGAAGTGGTATGTAAAAACTCAAAATACACCTTTCCGTGCATGGATTATGAAGAGTTTCCCAAGCTTCCAAAATTCACGGGCGACGTTTCCGTTAAACTTAACGGGGATATTTTAAGAAATGCGATTGATAAGGTAAGGTTTTGTATTGATCCTGAAGAGCCCCGCCCTCACTTCAGAGGAGGTTTATTTGATATAAAAGAAGACAGCCTGAATTTTATAGGTACCGACACAAAAAGACTCGCTCTGTTTAAGATAACCGGTGAAGGTAAATATAGCAACCCCTATAAGTGTCTTCTGCCGTTTAAACTTATGGGGATTATATCCATGCTTGCAGACAGCGGCGAAAGCGTTGATGTGTCTATAGGGAAAAACCAGATAGTTTTCAACTTTAAAGACACTTACCTTGTTTCCCAACTACTTGCAGGCAGTGAAGACTTCCCTGATTACGCAAAGGTTATACCTTCAGAAAAACAATTGAAATACGCATACCTGAACAGGGAAGAGATTCTCTCCACGCTGAAAAGAATCTCTCTTTTCACCAGCGAAAGATATAATAAAGTTAAGATGAGTATAGGAAAAGATGTGCTGATTTTATCAGTTGTCAGCCCTGACGTCGGCGAGGCGCATGAAAAAATGGATATTGAATATACAGAAGATAAAGAGCAGGACCTTGCTTTTCCGCCTAATTATCTCATAGATTTTCTTCATAAAGTGGAGGATGAAAAAATTATTCTGGGGTTCAGTAGTGAAAAGAGCCCCATTATTCTGCGGGGAGAGAAAAAGGCGGAGTATCTTTATGTTGCAATGCCTTTGAAACTGGACTGACCAAAAACGTCTATCCCGACAAATAACGTCGGGATGGCAAAAAGCGCCAAATGGAAAAGATTGGCAATATTATCGGACGGGTTATCAGCGGAGACAAGTCTTCCCTGACAACAACAAGCGTGAGTGATGAGTTGTTACGGGAGTTCAGGGATAACGGGGATATTGACTGCCTCTGGTTCAGGATAATTGACGAAAAATTAAGGGCGCACAGCTATGTTGAGAATATCCGGCGCAGTGTTCTGGTAGTCAGAGTGGACAGCAGTTGTTACCTTGCGGAAATAAGGATGAAAAAAGGCGAAATCCTGTCTAAACTGAAAGCCGCCGGCTGGGAACAGATAAAAAATATAGAATGCCGCATATAAGAAAAAGCGGCGTTTAGCGGGTAGCGTACAGCGTATAGGAAAAAATTGAAAACAAAAGTGGCGTATAGGGTAGAGCGTAGAAAATACAATTATAAGCTTTTAACTCTACGCTAAACGCTTTACGCTATACGCTAATTTACGGGAGGGGTTATGTTTGAAGGTTCAACGGTAGCAATAGTTACGCCCATCAAAGACAATAAAGTGGATAAGGCCGCATATAAAAAACTGGTAGAGTTTCAGATAAAAAACAAAACATCGGGGATTGTTGTCTGCGGATGCACGGGAGAGCCGGCGACTCTGTCCATGGATGAGCATAAAGACCTTATCAGATATACGGTCGACATTACAGGTAAGAGATGCGCCGTTATTGCGGGAACCGGATCAAACAACACCCGTGAAGCCATAGAGCTTACGCAGGAAGCGGAAAAAGCGGGAG